>DATABT010000179.1:0-6973 GCA_036259455.1 Longimicrobium sp.
GCACCGGACGGTGCTCCCCGCGCTTCATCGTTCCCCCTCACGGGGACTCCGGCTCGTCACCCGGCCGTGTGCGCGCGGATGACGGCGGTGACGGCATCGGGCGCATCTTCCCAGCCGGGGTCCGGGCGCGCGCCCGCGTCCAGTAGCAGCCGCGCGACGACGGGATGCACCGCGGCGGGGTGGCCGCAGTGCGCCGCGCCGTGGCAGCACCATCCCAGGGGCGTGGCGCCGTACCTCGCGTCGCGCACGCCGACGAGGGCGCGGCCCCGCGGGTGCCGCAGCAGCGCCTCCACGCAGCCGGCCGAGCCCTGCCAGGCGGCGCAGTGCAGGGCCGTGCCGCCGTCGTGCCCCGGGGTGGCGGGGTCGAACCCGAGCTCCAGCATCAGCGCCACGGCGGCGGGCTCCGGCGCCCAGGCGGCATCCGTGATGGCGCGGTGGTCCTCCGGCGTAAGCTCCAGCGCGAGTTGCGGCCGCTCGCGCAGGATCCGCCGGGCCTCGTCCGCGCGTGCGGCGGCGCTCGCGGCCACGAAGCGCTGCCGGGGGGTGGCGAAGGCGCGCAGCACCTCCATTGCCCCGGGCTGCTCGAAGCGCGACGCAACCTGGAAGGGCGACAGGTCGGGGCCCAGCGTCCAGTAGTAGATGTGGTAGCTGCTGGGCGGCTTCTCCCCGTACTCACCCTGGCCGGTGCGCACGTCCAGCAGCGACGGGTCCGCCGCCAGCATGGACCGCAGCACGTCCTCCAGTCCCAGCGCCGCGGCGAGAAAGACGTCGGGGGATGCGCCGCGCGCCACCAGGTAGCGAGCCAGCTCGTACCGCCCGGCGCCCCGCGCGCGGTCCAGCATCCACTGCGCCGGCGTGGCCCGGTGGTCCACGTCGCGCGCGTCGAGGTCGGCGCCGCGCTCCAGCAGCAGGTCCACCACCTCGCGCGACCGGGCAAAGTGCAGCGGCGTCTGCCCGTCGCCGCCGCGCTCGTGCACGCGCGCGGGGTCCGCGTCCAGCATGCGGCGCAGCAGGTCCGGGCGATCCAGGTGGGCCGCGGCGCACGCGTCCGGCACGGCACCGGCCGCCATCAGCCGGTCCGCCACCACGCCCGTGGCCGTGTGCAGCGGATGAAAGCCGCCGGCCCACCAATCGCTGCGCCGGTTGGGATCGGCCCCGTTCTCCAGCAGCACCTCCACCATGGCCAGGTCGCCCGCCCCGGCAAAGTGGCCCAGGGCCGTGCCGTCGAAGGGGAACACGGGTGCGTCGATCCGCGCCCGCGCCTGCGGGCTGCGCCGCAGCAGGGCGCGCACCGCGTCCGCGTCGCGTGCGGCGAAGGCGCGCCGCAGCTCTGCTTCAACCAGGGGCGGAATCGCGTCGTCCGCCCCCTCGAGGTGCGACCTGAACGCCGGCCAGCTCGCGAATCCGGCCTCGCGCGCCAGGACGAACTGCGCGTCCGCCAGGGTCAGGCGCTCTTTGTCCGGAAGCCAGCGGCGCAGGCGATCGAACGCGGCCGCGTCACCGCCGCGCAGGGCGCGCAGCAGTTCCTTCGCCTGCTTCTTCTGCTGTTCGAGGGACGGACGGAAAGGGTGGGACGGGGACATGGCGAGCCTCCTTCGGCAGCGGCCGCCGTCCGCACGTTCGGCCCGAAAGAGGTTTTCGTGAGTACCGCAGCGTCGCTCGGGTGGGCGCAGCCCTTTCCGCGGACCGGAGGCGTCCCGCGACGCCCGCACCCAACCTAATCACAAACGGCTCCCCGTCCAGTGGCGTGGAGGTGCGGCCCCGGCTCCACTCGGTGGAGATTCACGCGGGACGTGCGCGACTACGCGGCACGGCAGCGGGAGATCGAGGCGGGGATGCAGAAGAAAGTCCGCCGGGTTCCGCGAGCGCGGCGGCGAGGTGTACCTCCTCGCGGACGTGGTCGGCGCGGAGGCGGAGGAGACGGTCACGGCGGTTGACCGCTCGCATGGGTGAAGACGCGACGAGGAGGGCACCGGCCGGTGCTCCCCTCGCCGCTTCCGTCACTCCCGACGGACGCCACCTGCTGGTTCGTTCGGCTCAGGGATAGAGCAGGAACGGCTTCCTGTAGTCCAGGAACTCCGCGGCTTCCCGGTCCCACTCCTCCAGCAGCGCGGGGAGGGTGCCGTTCTCGATGGCGAGCCGCACCCGGTCCGAGCCCGTCAGGCGGTCGATGGTGCGGGTCCAGGCGAAGTGGTCCGGGTGCTGCCTGCGGATCTCGTCGATGAGCAGGAGCGAGGTGCGGACGGGCCGGTACGCCTGCCGGTCCGTGACGACGAAGCGGATGGCGGGAATCGTCTATCCGGGGAACTTCCCCGCCGTCGCCGCCACGGGCATGCTGATGGGTTCGAAGCGGATGCCCGGGAGCCCCATCGCGTTCATCGCCGCGGCAACCCGCGGCGCGTCCAGCCACGGTGCGCCGATCTGCTCGAACGGGCGGTCCGTGCCCCGGCCCTCGGAAAGGTTGGTCCCCTCGAAGTAGACGGAGCCCGGATAGCTCGTCAGGGCGGCCAGGGAGCGCAGATTGGGCGAGGGATTCACCCACGGGAGCCCCGTCTCGTCCAGCCATTGCGAGCGGCGCCAGTTCTCCACCCGGGCGACGACCAGGTCGGCGCCGATGCCGTGCGCCCGGTTGAAGAGGGTGGCCAGCTCGCCCACCGTCATCCCGTGGCGCGCCGGGATGGGATACATCCCCACGAAGGACGCGAACCGGGGATCGAGCAGGGCGCCTTCCACGATCTCTCCGCCGATCGGGTTCGGCCGGTCCAGGACGACGAACGGAATCCCCTTCCGCGCGGCGGCCTGCATTGACAGCGCCATGGCGGAGACGTAGGTCCAGGTGCGCCCGCCGACCTCCTGCAGGTCGTAGATCAGCACGTCCACCTCCCGGAGCATCTCCGGCGTGGGGCCGCGGTCACCGGACCCGTAGAGGGAGTAGATCGGCACACCCGTCCGGGGGTCCGTCTCGTCCTGGATCCGCTCGCCCGCCTCGACGGTGCCGCGGATGCCGTGCTCCGGCGCGAACAGCGCCACCAGCCTCAGGTCCGGGTGCCGCGCGATGAGGTCTATCTCCGGCGTCCCCGCGCGGTCGATCCCCGACTGGTTGGTGATCAGGCCCACGCGCGTTCCCCGCAGGCGCGCCGGCACGCCCGCCAGAAAGGTTTCGATCCCCGGCCGGACCGGTCCCGCGGAGTCGCTGGGCGGCATTCCCCGGGCGGATGCGGGGGCCGGCGCCTGCGCGCAGGCGGCGAGCAGGAGCACGGCGGCAAGGAGCGTCTTCATCGTCGGGTCGCAGGCGTGCTGGGATAAAGGGATGGATGACGATACGGGACCGGCCGCGTGGACGAAACCTCCCGCGGTTGCACCCGGGCGCGCGCGGCCCTCTATTCGGCGGACGCTCGGCCACACCCCCTGCGCCAGGACTCTCGATGCCGGCACTTCGCGCGCTCCGCCCGCCGCGGCTCACCGTGGCGCTTCTCGCGGCCCTTACCGCCGGATTCCCCGCGTCCACCGGCGCGCAGGAGGGCGCGATCGCCGACACGGGGCGGGTGCGGATCGTCTCCATTCCCGGATCGGTCCCTGCCCCGCGCACCGCGACCGTGGTGCTCCCGGCGGGATATCACCATTCCACACGGCGGTATCCGGTGCTCTACCTGCTGCACGGGCACGACGGCGCCCACTGGAACTGGATGCATCGGACGAACCTCCTCGTCCATACCGAACGGCTGCCCCTGATCGTGGTCCTTCCCGACGCCGGAAACTCGTGGTACACCAACAGCTTCGCGCGTCCCGACGAGCGGTTCGAAGAATACGTCGCGCGGGACGTGCCGGGCTACATCGACCAGAACTTCAGAACGCTGAACTACCGCGAAGCCCGCTTCGTGGCGGGGCTCAGCATGGGCGGATACGGCGCGCTCAAGCTGGGGCTGAAGCATCCCGCGCGCTTCTCGCTGGCCGGGAGCTTTTCCGGCGCTCCCCTGGCGGCGGGGGACACGTCGTACCAGACGGTGCGGGACGCCTTTGGACCCGCGGGGAGCGCCGCGCGGGCGGAGAACGACCTGCTCGCCCTCGCGCGCGCCATTCCCGCCGCGGCCGCCCCGTACTTCTACTTCGACTGCGGAACCGCGGACCGGCTGCTCCCCGGCAACCGCGCGCTCGCGGAGGCCATGGCGGCGCGGCCCCTGGCGTACGAGTACCACGAGGTGCCGGGGGCGCACGGATGGGAGTTCTGGGACCGCCGCCTGCCGGTGTTCCTGAAACTGGTGGAGGAGCGCATCGCCCGCCTTCCCGCGGCCGGGCCCGGCGGCAGCCGGTCCAGCGGCTGGCAGCCCCCGGCCGCCGGCCCGTTCCTCCCGTGATCATCCTGGCCTCGGCCGGGTACTGGAGGCACGAGCAGGCCCAGCCATCACCGGAAGAAAGGAATCGAGTGGCAGACGCGGCGAACCTGACCGACGCGGAACGCGCAAGGCTGGAACAGCGGCGCGACCGGCTGATGAAGCTGATGAAGGAGGGCGACGGCGAGCCCCTGGACTCCGACGACCGGGCGGACCTGGTGCAGGAGTGGAACCGGATCGACGCCCTGCTGAACCGTCGCTGAACCCGGCCGGCGGCCACTCTGCCGCGGGGCCGGGGTCCGGCTTTCGTGGATCGCGAAGAAGAGGCTCATCGCGGGTTTCGTTGCAACGCGAGGTCCACGCGCCGTGAACTGTCATTTCGAAGGAGGCGCCGCGGGGACTTTGCCCGTGCAGGATCTTGTTGCGCCGACTGAGAAATCCAATCACCCACGCTCGTGGCTGCCGCCGTTGCCGCCCTCCGTCCCCGGATGCGCCGCACAGATGCGGGGCGAGGAACCGGGCCGGGGACCGATCACCTGCACGGGTGAGTAGATTTCTCAGTCGGCGCCATGGGACTCCTGCACGGGCTGAGTGCAGAGCGGGCGCCTCCTTCGAAATGACAGCTCGGCGTCGCCCTGCTTACCTGCGACGAAATCGACGAAGAACCGAGAAAGAGGGGATGAAGGGGGGCGGGTCCGCGGACCCGTCCCCCTTGTCTTCGTGGACGGATGCACCGTCCGCCGTCGCATCCGGCCACAACCTTGCACGGTCGCGCGCACCCACCCCTGCGCGAGCGAGACGAATGATCTGCATCCTGCACGGCTACCTGCTGGAAGGCTCCGGAAGCAACCTGTGGACGCGCTCGGTGGTGGAGTCGCTCTGCCGCAAGGGTGAGACGGTTCACCTGATGGCGCAGGAGAACCACCCGGACCGCTACCCGTTCATCCGCGAGGCGCGGCGCTACCTTCCCGGCGGCGCCGTGGAGACCTTCCACCGGGCGGATGCCGCCGGTTACCCCGGGCACTGCGTGCTGCACAAGCCGGCGCTGGGCGACACGCTTCCCGTCTACGTGTGGGACAGGTACGAGGAGTTCCCCAACGTGGTGCCCATGGTGGAGCTGTCGGACGAGCAGATGGCAGACTACCTGGAGAAGAACGTGGCCGCGCTGCTCAGGATCGTGCGCGACAACGGGATCACCGCCATGCACGCCAACCACGCCGTGCTCATGTCCGTGGTGGCCCGGCGGGTGAGCCAGGCCACGGGCGTTCCCTTCACCATCATGCCGCACGGAAGCGCGCTGGAATACGCCGTCAGGCGCGACGACCGCTACCTGCGGCTGGCCACGGACGCCTTTGCCGCCGCCAGCCGCATCTTCGTGATCGGCAGCGAGATGCGAGGGCGCGTGCTGTCGATTCTCGGCGCCGTCCCCGGCCTGAGCGAAAAGATGTGCGACCTGCACCTGGGAGTGGACACGGCGCAGTTCGAGCCGGTGGCGCGCGAACACCGGCGCGATCGCATCACCCGCCTGCGCCAGACGCTGGCGGGAATGCCGCGCGGCAGGACGCCGGAGCAGCATCAGCGGATGATCGGGCTGCTGGAGCGGCAGACCGCGGGGGGAGCCATCGACCGCGGGGAGCTGGAGCGGGCGCTGGCGGCCGGGCGTGGGTACAACGGCAAGCTCCCCGACGCCGAGGTGGAGGCCCGGATGGACGCGGTGCCGTGGGAGCGGGAGCCCACCCTGCTGTACGTGGGGCGGCTGATCTCCGCCAAGGGGGTGCAGGAGGTGGTGGCCGCGCTGCCGCTGCTGCTGGAGCGCGTGCCGGGGCTGCGCCTGGTGCTCGTGGGCCACGGCCCCCTGCGCGAGCCGCTGGAGGCGATGCTGTGGGCCCTGGAGCACGGCGCGCGGGGGATGGTGGAGGCCATCGTGGCCTGGGGCCGGGCGCTGGAGGGCTCGCCCGAAGGCGAGGGCGAGAGCGAAGAGCTGACCAAGGTGGTGCGCTTCTTTGCGCGGCTGGATGCCCGCGGCGAGCTGGACGCCTACTTCGACGCCGCGCGTCGGCACGTGCGCGCGGACCGCGTGGTGTTCACGGGGTACCTGACGCACCGCGAGCTGCGCCACCTTTTTCCCTGCTGCGACGTGGCGGTGTTCCCGTCGGTGGTCAAGGAGGCCGGGCCGCTGGTGTTCCTGGAGGCGCTCGCGTCGGGGGCGTTCCCCATGGGCACGTACTTCGGCGGAATGAAGGCCAGCATCGACACGGTCGCCCGGGACCTTCCCCCGGGTGCGGCCGAGCCCATGAAGCTGGACCCCGACCCGGAACGTACGGTCGCCGACCTGGTTCGCCACTTTCCCGTGGCGCTGCAGGTGGGCGGGCGCCACAAGGACGCGCTGCGAACCATCGCCCGCGAGCGCTTCGACTGGACCAGCGTAACGAGCACCTTCGCCGCGGAGCTGCGGGCCCTGTGAGCGCCGCTCGCGCCGCGGCTGTCATTTCGAATGAGGCGCCCGCGTGCTCGCCGCCGGTGCAGGAAACCCGTGGCGCCGGCTCACGAATCTACTCACCCGTGCTCCGGCACCCCGTGTGAGGCCGGGTCCTTTTCAGGTTTGGATGTGAGCATGAGAAGCGGGGAGTACCGGCCGGTGC
>DATABT010000180.1:0-8069 GCA_036259455.1 Longimicrobium sp.
ACCAGCGCCAGCATGATCACGCCGAAGGTGCTCTGCAGCTGCGTGTGCTTGTACAGCTGGTTGAGCACGATGTGGGGGATGGCGTCGCGCTTGAGGTCGATGACCACGCGGATGCGCTTGTCGCTCTCGTCGCGCAGGTCGGCGATCCCCTCCAGCTTCTTGTCGCGCACCAGCTCGGCGATGTACTCGATCACCCGCGCCTTGTTCACCTGGAACGGCACCTCGGTGATGACGATGCGCTCGCCCTTGCCGCCTTCCCTTTCCTCGATGGTCGCCCGCGCGCGCACCACCACGCGGCCGCGGCCGTGCTCGTACGCCTCGCGAATGCCGTCGCGCCCGTAGATTACTCCGCCCGTGGGAAAGTCCGGCCCCTTCACGAACTGGTGCAGGTCCTCCCAGGTGGCGTCGGGGTTGTCGATCAGGTGCACGCACGCCGCCACCACCTCGCGCAGGTTGTGCGGCGGGATGTTGGTGGCCATGCCCACGGCGATGCCGCTGGAGCCGTTGACCAGGAGGTTGGGGAACTTGGCCGGCAGTACGCGCGGCTCCATGAGCCGGTCGTCGTAGTTCGGCGCGAAGTCCACCGTCTCCTTGTCGATGTCGGCCAGCATCTCCGTGGCCAGCGGCGCCAGGCGCGCCTCGGTGTAGCGGTACGCCGCCGCGCCGTCGCCGTCCAGCGAGCCGAAGTTTCCCTGCCCGTCGATGAGCGGGTAGCGCAGGGAAAAGTCCTGCACCATGCGCACGAGCGCGTCGTACACGGACTGGTCGCCGTGCGGGTGGTACTTGCCCAGCACGTCGCCCACTACCGTCGCGCTCTTCTTGTACGGGCGGTTGGGGACCAGGCCGGCCTCCTGCATGGCGTACAGGATGCGCCGGTGCACCGGCTTGAGCCCGTCGCGCACGTCCGGAAGCGCGCGCTGCACGATGACGCTCATCGAGTAGTCGATGAACGACTCGCGCATCTCGTCCTCGATCAGGCGCGGAAGAATGCGCGACGCCGGAACGGGGAGCGCGCCCCCGTCGTCGTCGCCGCCGTCCATGTCGGGGGTCTCTGGCGTGAAGTCGTCGGACATCTATCGCGTCGTGGGACCGTCAGGGAAGTTGTTGCCGCAGACGCGTTTGCGCGCCGCGCAACTGATACCCCGGGTGGGCTGTCCGGTGCCCCGCGAGCGGGGGCTCTGGTGGGCCGACAAAGTACGCTGCGGACGCCATTTCCGCTAGGGCGCGCGTACGTGCGCACGCGTGCGCACGTACGCGTGTACGCGCGGGAGTACATGCAGAAGCGGATGTGTGTGATACGTGGCGCCGATCAGGAGATGGAACACAGAACGCCCCCGCGGCGGGTCAGCCGCGGGGGCGTTCTGTCGCCACCACGAGAGAAATCAGTGCGTGGGAGCAGGTGGGCCCAGGTGCTCGGGCCCGTCGTAGCTCAGAACCGCGGCGCGCCCCTGGGCACTCAGCGTGGAAAAGAATCCGGGCTTGCTCCGGATGCGGCGCCGCGCCTCTTCGCGAGACGGCGCATCATCCACGAGCCATTCTACCACGCGTGACGCGAGCCCACGCTTCTGCTCGCGGAGGGGTGCAGGGCGATCGATCGGCGTTGGCAGTGTCCTCATGGTCAGAGGCAACTGCCCTGCACGGAACGGCGAAAAAGGTAGGGGCAGTGGTCCTGGATCGCGCCAGAGTTTAGAGAGGATCAGCGACAGAGTTTGGGGAACTCACACCATTGGCTTCGATTCCTCCATGCCCTCCCCCCGATGTACAGGCGCCCAGAGTGAACGGAGCATAACAGCAGTTGAAAGCGGCCGGTAGGGCTGGCGGGAAGTGGGTCCGCTACTCGGCGCGATAGGGGCGATTTCGGCCCGATTCCGTGTCTTCTGCGGCGGATTCTGATTGGGCAACGCAAGCCGCCCCCGCGGACGCATCGGTCCGCGGGGGCGGTCTTCCTGCCTCCATCAAACGTCAGTGCGCGATCACTCCCGCACTCGCGAACTCACGCACTCCCAACCTCACGGCCGGGGGTACGACCGCGCGTTCTCGTCCAGGTTCATGTAGCGGTCGCGCAGCATGGTCTCGCGGCTCACCAGCGGCACCTGGCGCCCGCGGATGATCACGTGCTCCACGTCCGTCAGCAGCTCCAGCGGGTCGCCGCTCCACACGACGACGTTCGCCACCTTGCCCGGCTCCAGCGTGCCGTAGCGGTCGGCGATGCCGTACACCTGCGCCGGATAGAGCGTCACGGCCCGCAGCGCCTCCTCGTAGGGAAGGCCGTAGGCCACCGCGTTTCCGGCCTCCTGGCGGATGTTGAAGGCCTTGTACGTCTCGCCGGTGGTGATGGCCACCTGCACGCCCGCGCGCCGCAGCAGCGCCGCGTTGTCGTAGCGCGCGCCGAGCGACTCGAAGCTTTCCGGCAGGTTGCGCAGCACCTTCACCAGCACGGGGACGCGGGCGCGGGCCAGGTCGTCCGCCACCATCCACGCCTCCGTGCCGCCGGCGATGATCACCCGGAGGTCGTACTCGTCCGCGATGCGCAGCACCGTCTGGATGTCGCTGGCGCGGTGCGCCTCCACCACGAGCGGCAACTCGCCGCGCAGCACGGGCTGCAGCGCCGCCAGGTCCAGCCGGCTCACGGAGAACTCGCGCGTTTCGCCGCGCTCGTACGCCTGCGGGTTGCGGTTCCACACGCGCGCGTCCTCCAGCACCTCGCGCAGGCGCATGAACAGGCCGCCGCGCGTGCCGCCGCCCGCCTGGTGCTCGTTCTCGCTCACCGAGCCGAACATGGCGATGGGCGAGCGGATGGACATCTCGGCGATGTTGTCGCCCAGCAGGTCAAAGGCGATCCCCTGGCCGGAGATGATGCCCCCGGCGGGCCGGCTGACCACCGTGGTCACCCCGGCGATGCGGGTGACGGGGATCACCATCGAGCGGGGGTTGATGCCGTCGGCCACGTTGAAGGCCGCCGCCACCTGGTCCTCGTCGTCCTGAAAGCGGAAGTCGTTGGTCGTCCCGATCGACTCCACCTCCACCAGCGCCATGTTGGTGGACGCCTCGATGAGCCCCGGCGTGACCACCATCCCCGTGGCGTCGATGCGCTGCGCCCCCGCGGGAACGGCGATCCCCGCGCCCACGGCGGTGATGCGGCCGTTCTGGATGATGACGGTGCCGTTCTGGATGGGCGGCCCCGAGACGGGGTGCACCGTGCCGCCCGTGATGGCGATGGTCTGCGCCGCCGCCGGGGCGGCCACGAGCGCCGCGGCCGCGGCCGCCAGCAGGAACCGGTTAGTCATTCGAGGCCTCCCCCGGGAAGAGTCCCACCTCGAAGTCGGTGCGGGGCTGCCGCGACGGGTCGAAGCGGTCAAAGATCAGCGCGCCGTCAATGTACACGCGGTCGGCGCGCGCGTAGACGCTGAACGGGTTGTGCGACCAGATCACCACGTCGGCCTGCTTGCCCGGCTCCAGCGTGCCCACCTGCTCGTGGATCCCCAGCGCCCAGGCGGCGTTGGCGGTGATCCAGCGCAGCGCGTCGTTCTCGGAGAGCTCGATTCCCGCCTCGCGGCCCGCCTGGAGGGCCTTGGCGGCCTCCTGGTTCAGCTTCTGGATGCCGGTGGGATCATCGGAGTGCACGATGGCGCGGGCGCCGGCCTGGTGCACCATGGCCACGTTGGCGCGGGTAAAGTCCAGCGCCTCCATCTTGAAGCCCCACCAGTCCGCCCAGAGCGACCCGCTGATGCTGTCGCGGGCCATCAGGTCACGCACCTTGTACGCCTCCACGCCGTGGTGAAAGGAGCGGATGCGGAAGCCGAACTCGCGCGCGATGTCGATCATCTGCGCCATCTCGTCGCCGCGGTAGCAGTGGTTGTGGACGAGAATGTCGCCGCGCAGCACCCCCGCCAGCGTCTCCAGCTCCAGGTCGCGCGTGGGCGCGTTGCCGCCGCCGCTTCCGCCGCCGTTGTTCCCCGCGGCGTCCGTGCGGCGCCGGTAGTCCGCCGCGCGAATCCAGGCGCTGCGGTAGCCGGCCACGTTGCCCATGCGGGTGCTGGGCCCGCCGCGCTGGCCGTACACGCGCTTGGGGTTCTCGCCGCACGCCATCTTGAGCCCGTACGGCGCGCCCGGGAACTTCATCTGCTGCACGGTGCGCGCGGGCACGTTCTTGAGCGTCACGCTGCGCCCGCCGAACAGGTTGGCGCTGCCCGGCAGGATCTGCATGGAGGTCACGCCGCCTTCCAGCGCCCGCACGAAGCCCGGATCGTGCGGCCACACCGAGTGCTCGGCCCACACTTCGGCCGTGTTGGGGCTGGTGGCCTCGTTGCCGTCGCTGTGCGCCTGCACGCCGGGCGACGCGTACACGCCCAGGTGCGAGTGGGTGTCGATGACGCCCGGCGTGACGAACTTGCCCGTCGCGTCCACCACCACCGCGTTGGCCGGGGCTTCGACGGTGGCGCCCACGGCGGCGATCTTCCCGTCGACCATGAGCACCTGGCCGTTGGGGATGATCTCCCCCGCGGCCGTCATCACCGTGCCGCCGCGGATGAGCGT
Organism: Longimicrobium sp.; assembly: GCA_036259455.1. Taxonomy (GTDB): domain Bacteria; phylum Gemmatimonadota; class Gemmatimonadetes; order Longimicrobiales; family Longimicrobiaceae; genus Longimicrobium. Next base: position 4,537 of record DATABT010000180.1, read on the forward strand.
GGGCTGCGAGGCAAGGGGTCGGTAGGTAGACGGAAACGGATCCGCCGCCCGCTGCGGCGCATTCTCTTGCGCCGGCGTACTGGCGGGCCGCGCCTGCCCCTGCGAGCAGGCGGCCGTAGCCGCCGCCAGCGCCAGGGCGGACAACGCACGCTTCATGTGCTTCTCCGGAAGGCGTTGCGAACTGGGCGACACGGCGGCGTTCAGCTTTTTTAGCACCCTCGCAAGCGCGTACTGCGCGCGCGGGGGACGTCCGATGCCGGGGTGTCGCTGGGAAGGACCGCGGCATAATGCCGTATACAGGATACCACGGCAAGGGCGAACGTCCGTTCCACCTCGCGTGATCCGCGGCGGATCGAGGAGGATAAAAGATGAGAATTGTTCTCACCTGCTCTTGACGCGGTGCGGGGGCTGGTTTATTCGTTGAGAACGATTTTCATCTACACGGAAGATGCCGCCCGCCGGTGCGCCGCGCGGGCGTTTCGTTCTGGGCGGATGTCCCCCCCATTCCGACGCTGGACCGGCCCGTGAAGCAGTTTCGCAAAGTGGTGTTCTGGATGCACCTGGTGACCGCCGTGAGCGCGGCGGTGGTGATCCTGCTGATGTCGGTGACGGGCACGCTGCTGATGTACCAGCGGCAGATCACGGTTTGGGCGGACGTGCGCGGGCTGGAGGGCGGGCCGCCGGTGTCCGGCGCCGCGCGTCTGGCGCCGGACGCGCTGGTCGCGGCCGTGACCCGCACGCACCCGGGCCAGCCGACCACGGTGAAGTGGTTCTCGGACGCGGGGGCCCCCGTGCAGGTGGCGTTCGGGCGCGAGAAGACGCTGTTCGTCAACGGATACACGGGGCAGGTGCTTGGCGAGGGCTCCACCGGCGTGCGCGCCTTCTTACGCAAGCTTGTCGCGCTGCACCGGTGGATGGGCGCCGAGGGCGAGAACCGTGGGCTGGGGAAGAAGATCACCGGGATCAGCAACCTGATGTTCCTCTTCCTCGTGATCAGCGGTTTCTATCTCTGGTTCCCCCGCAACTGGACGCGCCGCGCGTTCCGCAACCTTGCCTGGTTCCGCCCCGGGCTCCCGCCCAGGGCGCGCGACTTCAACTGGCACCACGTCATCGGCTTCTGGTCCGCCGTGCCGCTGTTCGTCATCGTGCTGTCGGGCGTCGTCATCTCCTATCCCTGGGCCAGCAACCTCGTCTACCGCGCCGCCGGCGACACGCCGCCGTCTTCGCAGGGCGAAGCACGCCCCGCGGGCGCCGGTCCCCAGGCGAACGCCGCCGCGCGCAGCGAGGGCCGCGGCGGCGAGCGTGGCGGGGAAGGGGAGAAGCCGGTGCCGCTGGATGGGATCGGCGCGCTGGCGGTACGGGCGGAGCGGCAGGTGGAGGGGTGGCGCAGCATTACCCTCACGCTTCCGAAGAAGGCGGAGGATCCCATCGCCTTTGCCATCGACCGCGGCGACGGCGGGCAGCCGCAGAAGCGCGCCACGCTCGCGCTGGACCGCGAGACGGGCGCGGTGAAGAAGTGGGAGCCGTTCGCCGCGCAGACGCAGGGGCGGCAGCTGCGCGGCATCCTCCGCTTCGCGCACACCGGCGAGGTGCTGGGGATCGTCGGCCAGACGGTCGCGGGGATGGTGTCGCTCGGCGCCGCGTTCCTGGTGTGGACGGGCCTGGCGCTCACGTGGCGCCGCTTTCACCGGTGGCGCACGCCCAGGCGCGCCCCGGGCACGGCCCGGCGGCGTGCCGCGCCGCTGGAGGAGGCGGAGCCGGTTTCGATGTGATCCATCGGCTCCGGCAGGGGACGCGCAGCCCCCGCCGTGGCGATTGAAATCGCCGCAAAGACCAACGTGATGTCCGCTGCGCGGACGGTTCATGGTGTTGAAGCGCAGCGCGCCCGGTCGCCACGGGCTGAAGCCCGCGGCTATGACGGCCACAAGCCCCGTCTTTGCTCGTTCCTCGCAAACGGGGCTTCACCTGCTCTCGTGCCGCGTCCGGCGGACGCCGCTGTTTGCGCGGAGCGCCCATGGTGTTGAAGCCCCGCCGGGCAAGCGCAGCGCGTCCAGGGCGGGGCTTATGGCACTTCCAGCCGCGGGTTTCAACCCGTGGTTCCCGGGACGAACCCGCCCCGGCCCAATGCGCCCGGTTCGGGACGGATGGATCTCGACGCCGGCTCATCTCGACATCCATCTTCCCCCGTCGTGCCCGTCCCCCGGTACGATCCCTGCACCCCCGCGGCGCTCCGAAATCCGCATCCGCACACCCGAGCGCACGGGGATCTTCCACATGCTGGACCGCAACCCGATGGCCGGCCCGGACCCGACCGGCAAGCAGACCGACCAGCCGTACCCCGGCACCGACGAGGACCTCAGGCCCGGCGCCGACCACGGCGAAACCAGCTACACCGGGTGCGGGAAGCTGGAGGGCCTCGCGGCCGTCATCACCGGCGGCGACAGCGGCATCGGGCGGGCGGTGGCCATCTGTTTCGCCAGGGAGGGCGCGGACGTGGCCATCGGCTATCTCTCCGACGCGGAGGACGAGGACGCGCAGGAGACGCGGCGGCAGGTGGAGGCGGCGGGGCGCAGGTGCATCGTCCAGCAGTTCGACGTGCGCGACGGGCAGGCGTGCACCGCGTTCGTGGACCGCGCGGCGAAGGAGCTCGGGCGGCTGGACATCCTGGTCAACAACGCCGCCTACCAGATGGAGCAGGAATCGCTGGAAGACATCACCGAAGAGCAGCTGGACCGCACGTTCCGCACGAACATCTTCGGCTACATCTTCATGGCGCAGGCGGCGTTGAAGTACCTCAGGGCCGGCGGCGTCATCCTCAACACCGGCTCCGTCACGGCGCTGGAGGGGAACGCGGGGCTCATCGACTACTCGGCCACCAAGGGCGCCATCCACACCTTCACCAAGGCGCTGGCGCAGAGCGTCGCGGAAAAGGGAATCCGCGTGAACTGCGTGGCGCCCGGGCCGGTGTGGACGCCGCTCATCCCCGCCACGCTCGAGGACGAGCACGTGAAGAAGTTCGGGCAGGACAGCATGTGGAAGCGGGCCGCGCAGCCGGTGGAGATCGCGGGCGGCTTCGTGTACCTGGCCTCCGCCGACGCGCGCTACATCTCCGGCGAGGTGCTGGCGATCACGGGCAAGACCAGCAGCCGCTGACGGATGGCGCGCATCGGCTACCACGCCAGCCACGAGCAGTACGCCCCGTCGGAACTGCTGCGGCTGGTCCAGCGGGCGGAGGCCGCCGGCTTCCAGAGCGGCATGTGCTCCGACCACTTTCATCCCTGGGGCGAAGAGCAGGGGCACAGCGGCTTTGCGTGGAGCTGGCTGGGCGCGGCGCTGCAGGCCACCTCGCTTTCCTTCGGCGTGGTCACCGTCCCCGGCGGATGGCGGTACAACCCGGCGATCGTCGGGCAGGCGGCGGGCACGCTGGCGGAGATGTTCCCCGGCCGCTTCTGGATCGCGCCCGGCAGCCGCGAGCTGCTGAACGAGGGGATCACGGGCGAGCGCTGGCCACCCAAGGCCGAGCGCAACGCCCG
>DATABT010000181.1:0-2189 GCA_036259455.1 Longimicrobium sp.
TTCGCGCACGCCGACGCCACATAGTCTCCGGTGCGGTTTCAAGCGCACGGCGTGCGCCGGGCATCCCTCCGCCCTACTCCTTCACCGGTCCGCCGGAATCCACCGGGACGAAGCGGTAGAGCAGCTCGCCTTCGCGGATCATCCCGAACCGCTCGCGGGCGATGCGCTCCACCTCGGCGTCGTCCTTCTCCAGCTTGCCGGCCAGCGCACGCAGCGAATCCACCTGCGCCCGCGTCCGCGCCAGGCGCGCATCGGCCTCGCGGCGCTCCTGCTTCAGGCGCAGCAGGTGAAAGGCGGAGTATTCCCCGCCCCACAGGGCGTAGTAGCCGGCCAGGGCCAGCACCCCGCCCGCCAGCAGGCGGCGGCCGGTGCCCGGCTTCAGCGCCACAGGCTCCGTCCGGGGTAGCGGGCGCCGTCGCCCAGGTGCTCCTCGATGCGCAGCAGCTGGTTGTACTTGGCCACGCGGTCCGTGCGGCTGGCGCTCCCCGTCTTGATCTGCCCCACGCCGGTGGCGACGGCCAGATCGGCGATGAAGGTGTCTTCCGTCTCGCCCGACCGGTGCGACATCACCGCGTTGAAGCCCGCCCGGCGCGCCATGTCGATGGCCGCCAGCGTCTCGGTGAGCGTGCCGATCTGGTTGACCTTGATGAGGATGGCGTTGCCGATCCCCTCGGCGATGCCGCGCGACAGGCGCTCGGTGTTGGTGACGAACAGGTCGTCGCCCACCAGCTGCGTCCCGGCGCCGATTTCCTGCGTGAGCGCCTTCCAGCCATCCCAGTCGTTCTCCGCCATCCCGTCCTCGATGGAGCGGATGGGGTACTTCCGGGTCCACTCCGCGTAGAACTGCACCATCTCGGCGGGCGTCTTCTTCTCCTGCGTGCTCTTGTAGAAGACGTAGCCCTTGTCCTTCCACATCTCCGAAGACGCCACGTCCAGCGCCAGCACCAGGTCCTCGCCCGCGCGGTAGCCGGCCTGCTCGATGGCCTGCAGGATGACCGCGAGCGCCTCCTCGTTGTCCCGGAGGTCGGGAGCGAATCCGCCCTCGTCGCCCACCGCGGTGTTCTTGCCCGCCTTGCTGAGCACCTTCTTGAGCGAGTGGAACACCTCCGTACCCATCCGCAGCCCCTCGCTGAACGTCTCCGCGCCCACCGGCATCACCATGAACTCCTGAAAGTCCACGTTGTTGCTGGCGTGCGCGCCGCCGTTCAGGATGTTCATCATGGGCACCGGCAGCACGTTGGCCATGGCGCCGCCCAGATAGCGGTACAGCGGCAGGCCGGCATCCTCCGCCGCGGCGCGGGCGGTGGCCAGCGAGACGGCCAGGATGGCGTTGGCGCCCAGGCGCGCCTTGTTGGGCGTGCCGTCGATCTCGATCATCGCGCGGTCCACGGCGCCCTGGTCGTACGGGTCGTAGCCGATGAGCTCCGCGGCGATCTCCACCTCCACGTTCTCCACGGCCTTGAGCACGCCCTTGCCCACGTAGCGCTCCTTCTCGCCGTCGCGCAGCTCCACCGCCTCGTGCTCGCCGGTGCTGGCGCCGCTGGGCACCGCCGCGCGGCCCACGGCGCCGCTGGAAAGGAGCACGTCGGCCTCCACGGTGGGATTGCCGCGCGAATCGAGAATCTCGCGAGCCCGGATCTCCTGGATGATCGCCATGTATTCAGATGTTTGTGGATCGCGGGGAAAAATCGTGCGCCGACGCCGCGGAACGTAGGTTCAGGGCCGCGCACTGTCAACGTTCCCGTAGGCCCGCGCGGGTCCGGTGGATCTGGATCGTGAACGGCGGTTCATGCTTTCCGAGAGGCGCATTCCGGAACAGATTGCGGTCGATGGCGGTCCGGCGGCCATCCGTCCAACGGAGATCCGGAAATGATGATGCGTATCTCGCTCGCCCTCCTCGTGCTTGCCCTCGTTGGACGGCCGCTGGCCGCGCAGACGGGGGTGGAGATGAAAGCACCGGATGATGCGCCGTCTGCTTCGGCCGCGGGCACCGTTCCCGCGCCGGCGCTGAATTCCCGGCTCATCGTGGAGATGGAGGTCGATGACGCCGCGAGGCCGGGAGAAACCGGAGCATGGCAGGACGTCACGCGGCCGCGGTGGCGCGATCCCGCCATCGGCGCGGCGGTGGGCGTGGGCGCGGGCCTCATCCACGCGAACGCCGTCACGCAGGGCGACTACGTCGGATTTCC
>DATABT010000182.1:0-3120 GCA_036259455.1 Longimicrobium sp.
AGCTCGCCCGCCACTCCCACCGGCACCGGCTCGCCCGCACCGTCCAGGACGTAGACGCGCGTGTTCGCCAGCGGCCGCCCGACCGGCACCTGCCCGCCGAGGGTCCCGGCGGAATCGCCGCGGACCGCCTCGGACGTCGACCAGATGGTGGTCTCCGTGGGCCCGTACACGTTCCAGAGCGCGCCGACCCGGCTCCGCACCGCCGACGCCAGCTCCGCAGGGAGCGCCTCGCCGCCGCAGAGCGCCCGCATCCCGGGCGCGCCCTCCCACTCCGCGCTCACCAGCATCCGCCAGGTGGCGGGCGTGGCCTGCATCACCGTGGGCGCGTACGCCCGGATCGCCTCCGCCAGCGCCGCCGGGTCGCCGGCCCGCTCCCGCGGCAGCACGATGGTCGCCGCGCCGTGGAGGAGGGGGAGGAAGATCTCCAGCACGGAGATGTCGAAGGCGTACGTGGTCACCGCCAGCAGGCGGTCCGCGGGCTCCATCCCCACGGTTTCGCGCATCGATCCGAGGAGGTTGACCACGCCCCGGTGCGGGACGGCGACGCCCTTGGGCCGCCCGGTGGAGCCGGAGGTGTAGATCACGTACGCCAGGTGCGCCGGCGTGAGTCCCTCGATCGCCGGATCCGTCGCGGGCTGGTGGGCCCACTCCGGCCCGTCGGCGTCGATCTCCAGCACCGGCACGCACGTGTTCTCGACCCGATCCCGGAAGTGCTTCTGCGTCAGCACCGCCGCGGGCGCGCTGTCGGCCAGCATGTACTCCAGCCGCTCGGCCGGGTGGCCCGGGTCCAGCGGCACGTACGCCCCGCCCGCCTTCATGACGGCCAGCAGCGCGACGACCATCTCCGCGCTCCGCTCCACGCAGACCGCCACCCGCGCGTCGGGACCCACGCCCAGCGAGCGGAGGTGATGCGCCAGCCGGTTGGCGCGTGCGTTCAGCTCGGCGTAGCTCGACCGCTGGTCCCCGAAGACCACGGCCACCGCGCCGGGCGTGCGCTCCGCCTGCGCCTCGAACAGCTCGTGGACGCACGCGTCGGCCGGGTACTCCGCGTCCGTCGCGTTCCACTCCTCCACCACCTGCCGGCGCTCGTGTTCGGAGAGCAGCGCCAGCCGGTCCACCGGCTGCCGCTCGTCCGCCGCCATCACCTCCAGCACGCGGCGGAGGTAGCCGACGTGCCGCTCCACCGTCGCCCGATCGAAGAGCGAGGTCGCGTACGTCACGCCTCCGACGATGCGCCCGTCCCGCTCCGACAGGTCGAGCGACAGGTCGAACTTCGCCGCCGCTTCCGACGCGGAGCCCGCCGATCCCGCCGATCCGAGCGAGCCGAGCGATCCGAGCGTGAGCCCCGGCAGCTCCAGCCCGCCGCGCGGGGCGTTCTGCCAGGCGAACATCACCTGGAAGATCGGGCTGTGCGCCATGCTGCGCGCCGGCCGCACCAGCTCCACCACCTGCTCGAAGGGGATGTCCTGGTTCTGCTGCGCCCCCAGCGCCCGCCCCTTCACCCGCGCCAGCACCTCCGCGACGGAGGGGGAGCCGGCGAGATCAACGCGCAGCGCCAGCGTGTTCACGAAGAAGCCGATCAGCCCCTCGACCTCGATGCGGCCACGGTTGGCGGTGGGGGTGCCGACGACCACGTCGCTCTGGCCCGAGAGGCGGGCCAGCACCGCGGCCCATCCTGCCAGCACGGTCATGAAGAGCGTGGTGCCGTGGCGCTGGCCCAGCGCCTTCAGGCCGGCCGTCAGCGCCTCGTCCATCACCACGCCCACGGACGCGCCCGCATGGTCCTGCCGCGCGGGACGCGGACGGTCGGTGGGCAGCTCCAGCAGCTCCGGCGCGCCGGCGAGCGTCTCCGTCCAGTACTCCGTCTGCGCCTGGAGAACGTCTCCCTCTACCCAGCGCCGCTGCCACGCCGCGTAGTCCGCGTACTGCACCGGCAGCGCGGGAAGGGGATCGGGCTCGCCGCGGCGGAACGCTCCGTAGAGCGCGCCCAGCTCGCGGGTGAACACCCCCATGCTCCACCCGTCGGAGACGACGTGGTGCACGGTGACGACGAGCACGTGCTCGTCCCGCGCCAGCCGGATCAGCCGGCCGCGGATGAGCGGCCCCCGCGCCAGGTCGAAGGGGGCGCGCGCTTCCTCACCCAGCAGCCGCCGCAGCTCGGACTGCGCCTCGGGATCGCCGCCCAGGTCGTGCTCGGCGAGCTGGAACCGGCTCTCCTCCACCGGGGCGATGCGCTGCACCGGCCCGCCCTCCACCTCCACGAAGGTCGTGCGCAGCGCCTCGTGGCGCGCCACGATCGCGTCCAGCGCGCGCCGCAGCGCTCCCCGTTCCAGCTCTCCCTGCAGCCGCAGCCGCGTGGGGATGTGGTACGTGCCGCCGAGATCGCCGAGCTGCTCCAGGAACCAGAGCCGCTGCTGCGCGAAGGAGAGTGGCAGCCGCCCGCCGCGGTCCACCCGCTCGATCGGCGGCAGCTCGGTGCGGGCCGCGTTCTCGATGACGCGCGCGAGGTCCGCCAGCAAGGGGGAGCGGAACAGCTCCACGAGCGGCACCTCCACGCCCAGCACCTGCCGCACGCGCGACACGACGCGCACGGCCAGCAGCGAGTGGCCGCCCAGCTTGAAGAAGCCGTCGCGCCGCCCGATCCGCTCCACCCCCAGCACCTCCGACCAGATCTCCGCCAGCGCCTGCTCCGTCTCACTCGCCGGCGCCTCGTACTCCCGGGACGCATATGCGTCCCCCTCCGGGGCCGGCAGTGCCTTGCGGTCGATCTTTCCGTTCGGAGTGAGCGGAAGCGCGTCCAGCCGCACGTACGCGGCGGGGACCATGTACTCCGGGAGCCGCTCCGAGAGATGCGCCCGCAGCGCCTCGGCGTCCACCGCGCCGACGAAGTACGCCACCAGCCGCACGTCACCCGGCACGTCCTCGCGCGCCAGCACCACCGCCTCGCGCACGTCCGCGTGCTCGGCCAGGCGCGCCTCGATCTCGCCCGGCTCGATGCGGAAGCCGCGCACCTTCACCTGGAAGTCGGTGCGGCCCAGGAACTCCATCGTCCCGTCCGGCCGCCAGCGCGCCAGGTCGCCCGTGCGGTACATCCGCGCCCCCGGCTCGCCGCCGAACGGA
>DATABT010000183.1:0-7499 GCA_036259455.1 Longimicrobium sp.
GCGTCCGTGACCAGGCGCGCGCGCAGGGGCGGCAGTTCCGAGCGGTGGCCGTCTCGCTCGACTGGAGCACCAGGGAGGCGTTCGCGTTCCTGGAGGGCTTCGGCGAGTTCGACGAGATCTCGGTGGGGAGCAGCTGGCTGAACGACGGGGCGCTCCGCTACATCTGGCGCGATTTCCCGGCCGAGCCCGAGGTGCCGCAGCTGGTGGTGATGGAGCGGGAGATTGAGACCGAGCCGGCGGTGCGCGTCCGGAGCGAACGACTCGTGAAGCGCGTGTCGGCACCGACGACATCCTGGCCTGGGTTGGATCCGGCGCACCGCTGTAAGCGACTCCGACGCGTCGAGATGCCCCGAAGGCCCGGCCCGTGCGCCGGGCCTTCGCGCGTTTGGGGGCGGCGGGGGCTTTCGGCGCGGAGTCGCGGGCGTAGATTTCGCGCCGGGCGGCGCCGCGCGGAGACCGCCCATTGAATCTGGAGGCGGAAGCGGGCGATGCAGGCGAGCACGACGGAGAAGCGGGCGCTGGACGTCCGCAGGCTGGGGCGTATCGCGTACGGCGAGGCGCTGGAGATGCAGGCGGAGCTGGTGCGGCAGAGGAGGGCGGGCGAGATCCCCGACACGCTCCTGCTGCTGGAGCACCCGCACGTCATCACGCTGGGGAGCGGCTCGCACGACGAGCACGTGCTGGTGTCGGCCGAGGAGCGGGCGGAGCGGGGAATCGAGCTGTTCGAGACGGGGCGCGGCGGCGACGTGACCTATCACGGCCCCGGGCAGCTGGTCGGCTACCCCATCCTCGACCTCAAGCCCGACCGCCAGGACCTGCACCGCTACCTCCGCGACCTGGAGGAGGCGCTGATCGGCGCCCTCTCCGACTTCGGCCTCGTGGCCGGCCGCAAGGAGGGGCTCACCGGCGTGTGGGTGGGCGGCCGCAAGCTCGCCGCCATCGGGGTCCGCGTGTCGTCGGGGTGGATCACCAGCCACGGCTTCGCGCTGAACGTGGCCACCGACCTGTCGTTCTTCGGCACCATCGTTCCCTGCGGCATCCGCGACCACGGGGTGGGCTCCATCTCGGGCGAGCTGGGCAGGACGGTGGAGATGGCGGAGGTGGAGGCGTCCGCCGTCCGCTGGTTCGAGCGCGTCTTCGGGCGCACGGCCGCGGCGGACTGAGGGGGAGACGTCACGGGCGAATCGCCGGCCCGGGACCCGCATCCCTGGCCGGCGATTCGCATACGCGGCGGGCGATACGGCTCGCGATCCAACGATAAGGCGGGACGGGCGGATGGAGATCGGCGTCTACACCTTCGCGGAGACGGCGCACGACGCGGGCGCGGACTGGGGCTCCCGCGCGGCGCAGCGAATGCGCGACCTGATGGAGGAGATCGAGCTGGCGGACCAGGTGGGGCTGGACGTGTTCGGCGTGGGCGAGCACCACCGGCCCGACTACGCGGTCTCGGCGCCCGCCGTGGTTCTGGCGGCGGCCGCGGCACGGACGAAGCGCATCCGCCTGACCAGCGCAGTGTCGGTGCTCGGCTCGGATGATCCGGTGCGCGTGTTCCAGCAGTTCGCCACGCTGGACCTGCTCTCCGGCGGACGCGCGGAGATCATGGCGGGGCGCGGCTCGTTCATCGAGTCCTTTCCGCTCTTCGGGTACGACCTGGAGAAGTACGACGCGCTGTTCGAGGAGAAGCTGCGGTTGCTGCTCCAGTTGCGCGGCGAGGAGCGCGTCACCTGGTCGGGAACGCACCGCGCGCCGCTGACGGGGCAGGGGGTGTATCCACGCCCGCTGCAGAATCCGCTGCCGGTGTGGATCGCCGTGGGCGGCACGCCGCAGTCCGTGGTGCGCGCGGGAACGCTGGGGCTGCCGCTGGCGGTGGCCATCATTGGCGGGGAGGTGGCGCGCTTCGGGGATCTGGTGGAACTGTACCGCGAGGCGGGGCGCCGCGCCGGGCACCATCCGTCCAGGCTCAGGGTGGGGATCAACTCCCACACCTTCATCGCCGGCACCTCGCGGGAGGCGGCGGACGCGTTCTATCCCTCGTACGCCGAAACCATGACGCGCATCGGGCGGGAGCGCGGCTGGGGGCCCATGACGCGCGAGCAGTTCGAGTGGGCGCGAGGGCCGAAGAACGCGCTGCTGGTGGGGCGGCCGCAGGAGGTGATCGCCAAGATCCTGTACGAGCACGAGATCTTCCGGCACGACCGCTTTCTTGCCCAGCTGACCGTCGGCGCGGTGCCGCACGACAAGGTGATGCGCGCCATCGAGCTCCTGGGCACCGTGGTCGCCCCCGCCGTCCGCGAGGAGGTGGCGCGGCGCACGGCTTGACCCGCCATGTGTGAGAATGCAGCGTCCAGAACGGAACCAGAATGAATCCACACTCGCGAGAGGATCATGGCTACCCTGACGCTGAAGAACGTGCCGGTGCGTTCAAGCCGCGGTTCCGCTGATCACCTTCGACAGCGGCTCCTTTCCGCATTTCCGCAGGTACCGCTGTCCGCATCGCGGTTCGCGCCGCCCTGAGGAGCTTTTCCGCGGAAGTCGAGAGATGAAAACGTGCCCGCGCCCGATCCACCGGCGCGGGCTTTTTCGTACCCCTGGCGGCTCGGCCACCCGTCCGCCACCCATCCACCGCTGCGCTCGGCGGTTTCGTCCGCGGCCACCGCCGCGCCGTCGTCCGCGATGACGGCGGTGGTGCCCTCCACGCGGTCGACGATGCTGTTCACCAGGCCTGCCTTGCCGGCCATCCATGCCTCCAGTCCCGCGATCGGGGTTCCGCCGGCGCGGAATGGCGGGGGGCGCCGGGTTCCGGGAGCGCGCGCCGCGGGTTTCTGCGCGCGCTCAATCGTCCCACGCACGAGTGGCGGCGCCGGCTGACCCCGCGGGGACGAGACGCCGCGCGCGGGGACGGGCGGCGCGTAAGACGCGCAAGGCGGCGCGGGACACGGACCGCGGAATCCGATGAAGCGGCGCTGCGGTCCCGCCACGAACGACGAGCCCGCACCGGACTTCCGGCGCGGGCTCTCGCGTTGGACCGTGCGGGTGAGGTCACCCGTCGGCCACCCACCCGAGGGGCGGGGTGAGCTCGGTCGCGTTCACCCTCATCTATGCCTTCAGTCCCGCGGATTCGCCGCGCCGCCCATGACAGTCCGGCGGCGGACGAGGTGCGCTGCGGGTCGTCGCGCGTTCCCCTGATCTCAACGACCCGCCGCCGCGCGATCTGACGGTGCGTGGATGAAGCGTTGGTTAAGGTGGATGGGGCGGCACGACAAAGGGCCGAACGGCATCCTCCGTCCGGCCCTCATCGTCGTCCGCGGCCGCGTCAGCGCGTGGGAAGGCGCCGCGCGGGCTTGAAGTCGAAGCCGTCGGGGGGGAGCGCAAAGAAGCTGAGGTAGCGCTCCTTTTCCTGCTCCTGGGCAATCCACTCGTCGAACTTCGAGGGAATGAGGCCGCCGCTGTTCGTCTGCTTTGTCGCGGCCCGGATGGCGAGGTGGTTGGCGTACTCGTTCTGCGCGTGGCCGGCGTGCCCCTTGACCCACCGCCACTGCACCTGGTGCCGCGCGGCGATGGGGACGAGCTCGCGCCACATCTCCAGGTTCTCGATCTCGCCGTCCTTGCGCTTCCACCCGCGCGCCGCCCAGCCGTGCACCCACTGCGTCATTCCATCCACCAGGTAGCGGCTGTCGGAGGTAAAGACGACGCGCGACGGGCCCTTGAGCGCCGCCAGCGGAATGACGGCGCTGCGGATGGCCATGCGGTTGTTGGTGGTGTCGGGCTCGCTCGCCCAGAAGTCGCGGCGGATCCACCCCTTTTGCGGATGCCAGTACTCCACCACGCCGGCGGCGCCTCCCGGGCGGGCGCGCCCCTTGAACTGGTTGCCCAGACACGATTCGTCGGCGTAGATGAAGACCAGCGGCTCGGACAAACTCGGCTCCTGTGGGTTGATGCGGATCGCGGGGCGGGAATATAGCGCACCTCGACCCCCTTCGCTCCCGCACGCCGTGACGCGGTCCGGTTCACGCCATGATAAACTGTTGATTCTCTCCGCGCTCCGGCGTGTCGCATCGATCCCGGGGGGCGAGATCTTGATGGTGCTGCATTGTGTTTCTTCCCGCGGAACCCGTATCGGAAAACTATGTTTTTAAGGGAAGCAAATCATTTCACGCCTTGACATTGTAGATAAACATATGGTAGCGTGGGGGTGACCACTCCCCGGATTCTCCCATCCCCCGCACCCCCAGGAGGCCAGATGCGCTCCCCATCACGTGTGTCGGTACCGACAGGACGGACCGGGTCGATCGTGAGGCAGGCAAGGCGGTTCGGTTCGGCGTTCGTGGTGCTTCCGCTGGCGCTCGCCGCGTGCGAGGACGGCGCCCTCACCGTTCCGCCGGCGGATGCGCTCGCGGTGTCGTCGGGCGTGGCGCCCGCCACGGTGCGCACCGGCAGGGGCGACCTGGTGACGGGCGACGCGGCGGTGTTCGCCGATGCGCTGAAGGAGATCGGCCCTGACGGCGAAGTGCTGGTGTGGCTCAAGGAGACCAGCACTCCACGCCCCTCCGCCGAGTTCCTCATCAACCTTCCGGGATCCGCCGCGGAGACCATCGCGCTGGCCACGGAAGCCCCGGGCGTGCAGCGGCGCGGCAACCTGGGGCCGGGCTCCGTCCGCGGCGCCTCCGTGAACGCGGTGGTGCGGGCGCTGGCGCAGGCCGGCGCCGGCTCCGTGGAGCGGATGGACGCCCTGCCGGTGATGGTCGTAAAGCTGCCGGAGCAGGTGCGGCACGCGGCGCTGCAGGTGCTGCTGCGGCACCCCAACGTGGATTACGTGAGCGCCGTCCGCGCGCGCCCGGTGGAGCTGATGGCCGCGCCGGTGGGATCCAACCCCATCGACACCAAGCACACGTTCCACAAGATCCCGCAGGTGTGGGATCTGACGCGGGGGAGCGGGGCCCGGGTGGGCATTCTGGACAGCGGCTTTGCGCGGGAGACGCTTACCGGCCTATTTCACGACGACGGCCGGTTCTTCAACACCCATGGCATCATCCCGCTGGGCTTCGTGGACGACGGCTGCGGCAGCTCGACCGCCAACACCGGCGGGTGCACGCCGTTCGACGACCAGTGGAACTCCAGCGGCAGCTACGCGCACGGCACCGCGCTGGCGGGCATCGTGGGCGAGAACGACAACGGCATCGGCTACGTGGGGCTGGCGCCGTTCGCCACCACGTACAGCATGAAGCTGGCGTGGAACACCCACGTGCACGGCCACTGCGGCGACAACCCGTGGAACGACTCGTCGTACTGCATCGAGGACGACGACTTCATCCGCACCGTCAACTACGGCGCGTCGCGGGGGATGCACGTGCTGTCGATGAGCTTTACGGGCGAGGGCGGGAGCGACGTGTACCGCGCTCTCTCGACGGCGTTCTACACCTACGGCGTGTTCCTGGTGGCGGCCACGGGGAACACGGTGGGCGCCTCGGCCAAGGAGCCGGCCTCGTACGACGTGGTGATGGGTGTGGCCGGCGTGGACGCGGCGGGGAACAACATGTACAGCACCGCCGCGCGCGACGTCTCGGGCTACGCGGGGGGAGCGACGCTGGCGGCGATGTGCTACAAGTCGTCCTACTGCGACGCCGGCTCGCCCGGGCGGCTGGGGAGCGTGGGCGGCACCTCGGCGGCGACGGCGAACGTCGCCGGCATCGTGGGGCTGATCCGCGCCTATCACCCCAACGCGACGCCGGCCGACGTGTGGCAGTGGCTCACCTCCACGGCGGAGGGGCCCAACCTGGTGGTGAACGCGTACGCCGCCATCAACAAGGGCCGCCCGCCGCTCTCGACGAGCATCTCGGGCCCGGCGGCGATCGACGCGAACACGTCCGCGACGTGGACCGCGGTGCCGGCCAACGGCGCCAGCCCGTACTCCTACGCCTGGCACCGCGACGGCGCGCTGGTGGGGAGCGGCGCCACGTACACCGGCTCCGGCACGTCCAGCTTTCAGCTGCAGCTGACGGTTGCGGACGCGCTCGGCGCAACGGCCACCGCGGTGCTGAACGTGACGGTCAACCCCGCGCCCTGCACCGGCATCTGCATCGACCCCTAGAAGGCTGTTGAAAAAAGCGCTGTTTGGCAGTGCGGAGGAGCCGGTCCGGTGGTAAATTGTGGAAACCAACCGTTCACCTCCGGCCGCCGTTCCCATGCTTGGACGTCATCGTTCCGAACCGGTGCTGTTCCAGTACGTGGATGTCGAAGCGCTCGTTCCCAAGAACCACTTCCTGCGCAAGGTCGACGCGGTCCTGGACCTGTCGTTCGTACGTGAGGCGGTGGCCGAGTGCTATAGCGCGAGCCGCGGCAGGCCGAGCGTCGATCCGGAACTGGCGCTCAAGATGATGCTCCTGGGCTATCTGTACGACATCGGGGACCGCGAGCTGTGCGACGAGATCGGCATGCACGTCGGGATGCGGTGGTTCCTGGGACTGAACCTGCACGACCCGGTGCCGGACCACTCGACCCTGTCGAAGCTGAAGAACGAGCGCTGGGCGGAGAGCGGGCTGTTCCAGCAGTTGTTCGACAAGGTGGTCCTGCAGTGCTCGGAGGCGGGACTGGTTTCTGGGCGGCACCTGTCGGGTGACGGGACGCAGATGCGAGCGGATGCGAGCATGCAGAGCCTGGAACCGATCATCGAAGCGGCCAAGCCATCCGGCGACGCGGAGGATCCGTCGGGCGACCTGGGCGGAAGCACGGCGCAGGAGCAGCCGGCTCCCACACTGGAAGTGGTTTCGGGTGAGGCGAAGGAGCCGCAGCCGCACGGTGGCTGGAAGGGCCACGGGGTGAAGTACTCGAACCAGACGCACCGCTCCACCAGCGACCCGGACGCACGGCTGTACCGGAAGGGCAAGGGGAAGGAGAGCAAGCTCAGCTACCTGGTGCACGACCTGATCGACACGAAGAGCCGCGTGATCCTGAACCGCAAGGTGAGCGAGGCGCACTCGTCGGCCGAGCGGAGGGTGTGCATCGAGATGCTGGACGAGGTGCTGGCGAAGCAGGACGTGCTGGGTCTTCCGAACCGGCCGGAGGTGATCAGCCTGGATGGCGGGTACGGGACGGGGAAAATGGCCGCGGCGCTGCTGGACCGGGGCGTGCTCCCGCACATGCCCTTGCAGGCCGGACCTGAGATGGAGCCGGTCCCCACGTGGAAGCAACCGACGTACAACCTGGCGCAGCGGCGCGCCCGTGATGAGAAGGTCAGACAGGCGCGGGCCCGCAACCGGGTACGAGAACTCCAGAAGACGCGCGGATACCAGGTCAGCCGCAAGCTGAGGCCGCGTAGCGAGCACACCTTCGCCGAGGCGAAGACCCAGCACGGGATGGATCGCGCGCGGGTCCGCGGAGAGGCGCGGGTAGGGGTGCAGGCGCTGCTCACAGGAGCGGTGCAGAACCTGAAGCGATTGGCGGCGTTTCGGGGCCGCAGGCGTCCCGCGGGAGCGCAGGCGGTGCGCAGCGGGAGATCTGCA
>DATABT010000184.1:0-3243 GCA_036259455.1 Longimicrobium sp.
GCCCAGCGCCCCTGAAGCTGAAGCCCCGCCGGGCGAGCTCTGCGAGCCCGGGGCGGGGCTTCTGGCCGTCATAGCCCCGGGCTTCAGCCCGGGGTGGACCGGGCGACGCACGAACCCACGACGATTCGCGCGAGCGCCGACCCCGCCATCACCCCCTCACCCCTCCGGCCGCAGGGTCATCCGGCTCACGACCCGGCGCTCGGCCTTGCCGCGGTCCAGCGGGATCAGCCAGAGGCGGCCTTCGCGCCACAGGGGCGTCTGGTCGCGGTAGTGGCGGCTGAAGGGGATGCCGCTCTGGCCCGTGGGGATCACGAAGCCGCCGGAGCCGTCCGGGTCCGCCATGTCCACCACGTGGCGCTGGCTGCTTCCGTAGGTGTTGATGAACGGCGGCTTGCGGGCGCCCCATCCGCTCACGCTCACCGTGTAGTACGAGCCCGCGTTGGGAAAGGGGCCGATGTTCAGCCTGAACATGCGGTCCAGGATGTCCACCGATCCCATGGGGTGCTCGATCCTGGTCTGGTGCAGCGCGCCCCACGTCTGCGTGCCGACCGCCTGCGCGGCCGTGCGCATCGCCTCCGCGGCCAGCTCGTCCAGCGTTTCCGTCTTTCCTTCCGTCGTCACGTCGTCCACCCACGCGCCGCCGCCCTGCTCAAGGATGCGGTCCATCGTGGTGCGCGGAAAGTAGACGTTCCTGCCGCCGAACTCGTCGTTCCCCACGCGCGTGCGCAGCTCGTCGAACCAGGTGTAGAAGAGCGCCGCGCCACGCGAGTCCATCCGCGCCTCGCCGTTCCACGCGCGCAGTTCGCGGACGGCGTCCGGCAGCTGCGCCCGCTCCGCCGCCTGAACTGCGCGCGGCAGGTGGCGCAGGGCAAAGAGGTCGCGCACGTCCATCTGCTGCCGCGCCACGTCGTCCGCCGTCAGCGCGCGGCCGGCCTCCACCATCTGCCGGATGCGCTCGGCGCGGTACGGCTCCGCCCAGTTGCTGGTGATGTGATACGGATACGCGGGCCCCACCTGCCGGTTGTTGGCCGTCACCACGAACCCCTCCGCGGGGTTCAGGACGTGCGGATGCTGGTCGAACGCCAGCCATCCGGTCCAGTCCGCCTCGCCCGTCCATCCGGGCCGCGGAAGGACGCCGTCGCCGCCGCGGCGGATGGGGACGCGGCCGCCCATCCAGTACCCGAAGCGCCCCTCGCGGTCCGCGAAGATCACGTTCTGGTGCGGGTTGTTGAACCCCCGCAGCGCCGCCGTGAACTCGTCCGCGTCGTCCGCCGTGTTCATCCCCAGCAGCGCCACCACCTCCGTGGACGGCTCGTACGCCGTCCACTGCATGGCCAGCACCCGGTTGCCGCCGCGCTCATCCTCATCCGAGATCACGGGCCCGTGCCGCGTGGTCCGCACGGTGTGAATGACCGGCGGGCCGCCCTTTACCTGGATGGTTTCCGGCCGCACCGTCATGTCCGCCCAGCCGCTGGGCGTGAGATAGCGGTTCGGGTTCGCGGAATCCACCTGCTCCACGAAGAAATCGACGTCGTCCACCATGGCGTTGGTGTAGCCCCACGCCACGCGGTCGCTGTGCCCCGCGACCACCACGGGAACGCCCGGGAGCGTCATTCCCACCACGTTGAACTCGCCGCCGTGCAGGGCGGCCAGGTACCAGATGGCGGGCGCCCGCAGCGCCAGGTGCATGTCGTTGGCCAGGATGGGCTTTCCCGACTTGGTGCGCGACCCGCCGATCACCCACGAGTTGGACGCGACGGAGATGGACCCGGCGTCCAGCAGCTCCAGCGCGAGCGGCGGCACGTCCGGCATCGGCACGCTTCCCACGCGCGGCGGCGGGGCGGCGGAGAGCGGGGGAGCGGGCGCGGCGCGGGGGCCCTGCCACTGCGCGTCGGCGCCCAGGATGGTGGTGCCGTTTTCGGGATAGTAGGGAAAGAGGTCGCGCGCCTTTTCCGCGCCCACGGCGTCCACGGCGCGCTGCAGGTCCAGCCCCAGGTTCCAGTCCGCCAGGTCCCACGCCATGTACTTGGCGATGGAGAGCGTGTTGCGGATGGTCCACGGCTCCGGGCGCCCCAGCAGCCGGAACTCCGGCGGAAGCTGGGGAAGCGCGCGGAGCCACGCGTTCACGCCGTCCGCGTACGCCTGCAGCATCCGGCGGTGTTCCGGGGCCAGCCGCGCCTCGTTCTCCGCCGCGCTGCGCCCCATCCCCACGGTGCGCAGGAACCTGTCGGTCGCGACCATGTCCTCGCCCAGCACCTCGGCGAGCCGCCCGTCGGCCACCCGGCGCACCATCTCCATCTGGAACAGGCGGTCCTGCGCGTGGACGTAGCCCATGGCGCGGAACAGGTCCTCCTCGTTGCCGGCCCAGATGTGCGGCACGCCCAGCGAGTCGCGCCACACCTCCACCGCGTCGTGCAGCCCCGCCAGGGCCGCGCCGCGCGAGGGGTCCGGCTGCGAGCGCCCCAGCCACAAGCGCCCGCCCACCAGCACGATGACGAGCAGCGTGAGCAGGCCCACGAAGACGTAGAGCAGCTTTCTGAGCATGGGGATGATCGGGACGGGTGGGGCGGGGGGACCGCGGGTGTTGCGCTGCGGATCGGGATGATGCGTGAGAATGCGGTGCGCGGAGGCGCGTGGTCAAGGTGACGCGCCGGGGCGAAGGGCGGCTGAAGCCGCGGCTCGAAATGCCAGAAGCCCCGCCCCGGCCGCTCACGCGGCCGTGCGGGGCTTCGACACCATGGGCCGTCGCGCACGAGCGGCGGGTCACACCGGACGTCGCCCGCGCGCAGGTGAAGCCCCGTTCCGCCGGGAACGAGCAGAGACGGGGCTTCTGGCCCTTGGAGCCGCGGGTTTACCCGCCCCTGCAGGCGACGGATCGCGCGCCGCTCAGTCCCCCGCGACGGCGGCGCCGGGCGCCCCGTGCGGGCGGATCTCGCCGTTCTTGACGCGCCGCCAGTACTCGTCCAGCTCGCGGCGCACGTTTCCGCTCAGCAGCACCACGCCCAGGATGTTGGGGAACGCCATCCCCAGGATCATCAGGTCCCCGAACTCCAGCACGTTGACCGACGTGATCACCGAGCCCAGGAACACGAAGAGGAGGAAGAGCCCCTGGTAGATGCGCGTGCTGCGGTCGCCGAACAGCCAGGCCCAGCACCGCTCGCCGTAGTACGACCACGAGATCATCGTGGAGTACGCGAACAGGAACACGGCGAAGGAGAGCACGAACGGGAACCACACCAGGTA
>DATABT010000185.1:0-2079 GCA_036259455.1 Longimicrobium sp.
GCCATGAGCGTGGGTGAGTAGATTTCTCAGTCGGCGCAACAAGATCCTGCATGAGGCAAGTCCTCGTGGGCGCCTCCTTCGAAATGACAGCTCACGGCGCAGACTTCGTGCGTGCAACGAAATCCGCGATGAACCAAAAAACGAGAGGACGCGGATGAGGGCTCCATCCGTGTCCTCTCCCGCGTTTGCTCCGCGTCCCGGGCGCCGCCGTTTTCCCCACTGGCGGCCACACGGCAGCCGCTCGTCACGATGGGCGCGCCATTCGTCCCAATCTCGTGCGCAATCGTGGCGGGTGATGCGTTCCACCGGTGGAGGGCATCTCCCGAATCAACCAATCGCGCGGAGGGACGGATGCGGCGCGTAGCGATCATCGGCGCGGGGCTCAGCGGGCTGGTCACCGCCAGGACGCTCCTGGAGGAGGGATTCGAGGTCACGCTGTTCGAGAGGGAAGACGAGGTGGGCGGGGTGTGGGCGCGCGCCCGGCGCTATCCCGGCGTCACCACGCAGAACCCGCGCGATACCTACGCATTTTCGGACTTCCCCATGCCGCGCTCCTACCCGGAGTTTCCCTCCGGCGAGCAGGTGCAGGCGTACCTGGCCGCGTACGCGGACCACTTCGGCGTGACGCCGCACGTCCGTTTTCGCACCGCGGTGGAGCACGCGGTTCCGCGCGGCGAGGGATGGACGGTGCGCTCGCGCTCGCTGGACGACGAGGCGGCGCGCACGGAGTGGTTCGACTTTCTCGCGGTCTGCAACGGGGCGTTCTGCACGCCGTCCGTCCCGCGGGTGCCGGGGGAGGACGCCTTTCGCGCGGGGGGCGGGACCGTCCTGCACTCCACGGGCTTCAACTCGGTGGAGCAGGTGCGCGGCCGCAACGTGGTCGTCGTGGGCGCCGGCAAGTCGGCGTGCGACTCGGCGGTGGCCGCGCTGCAGACGGCGAAGCGGACGTCCATCGTGTTTCGCGAGGCGGGATGGAAGATGCCGAAGAAGTTCGCCGGCCTCGTACCGCTGCGGTACATCCTCACGACGCGCTTCAGCGAGATGCTGTTTCGCGGCCGGGAGCTGCGCGGCGCGGAGAAGGTCATCCACACCGTGGGCAGGCCGTTCGTCTGGCTGTTCTGGCGCGGCGTGGAGACGCTGCTGCGCGCCACCTACCGCCTGGGCGCCTGCGGCATGGTGCCGCGGGACCGCATCGAGCAGATGGTGAACTGCCAGCTGAGCCTGGCCACGGACGGCTTCTACGACGCCGTGCGGGCGGGGCGCATCCAGGCGCACCGCTCCGGCATCCGCGCGCTGCACGCCGGCGCGGTGGAGTTGGAGAACGGAAAGCGGGTGCGGGCGGACGTGGTGGTATTCGCCACGGGGTTCCGGCAGGAGGTGCCGTTCCTGGACGGGTCCGTGCGCGCCACGGTGCAGGACCCGATGGGCGTGTTTCACCTCTACCGCAACCTGGTGCATCCGGACGTGCCGCGGCTGGCGTTCGTGGGCTACAACGCCAGCCTGTACAGCCACCTGACGTCGGAGATCGGGGCGCGGTGGGCGGCGCGGTGGTTCATGGGCGAGCTGCGGCTCCCCCCGCGCGAGACGATGCTGCGCCAGGTGGAGGAGCGGTGGGCGTGGGTGCGGCGGAACCGGCCGCGGGGCGTGGCCAGCGGCACCTGCGTGATCCCCTTCAACTTCCACTACGTGGACGACCTGCTGCGCGACCTGGGCGCCCGCACCGTGCGCCGCCCGCTGAACCGCTTCCGCGAGGTGATGCTCCCCTTCGACCCGTCCGTCTACGCCGGCCTCAAGGCGGAGCTGGACCGCAACCGCGACCGCCGCCTGGCCGCGGTGAAAACGGAGGAGCGGGAGCGGCAGCCGGCGTAGCGCCCGCCCGCCGCCCCCGGCCGTCCGTCGCGCCGGAGGCCCGCGGTGCCGCGGGCGGACGGGCCACTGCATCGTTCCCGCTGCCGGCGTGGCCCTGCGGCGGGGCCGGGAGCGGCGGGGCGGCGGGCCCGAGGATGCGCGCGCCGCTGGTGTACACGGTCATGGGGGCGGCGGCGCGCCAGGAGTGGACGACCCAGGCGAGGGGAAGCC
>DATABT010000186.1:0-4410 GCA_036259455.1 Longimicrobium sp.
CGCCAGACCAAGGACCTGGACCTGTTCTGCACGCCCGAGGCGGTGCTGCAGGCCATGCAGGTGCTGCGCGAGGCGGGGTTCATCACCCGGCTGGAGCAGACGCACTGGATCGGCAAGGCGATCAGCAAGGACAACCGGGACCACTTCATCGACATCATCTACGGGATGGGGAACGGCCTGGCGCTGATCGACCGCGACTGGTTCGAGCACTCCTCGCCGGCGATCCTGGCGGCCACGCCGGTGCGGGTGGCGCCGCCCGAGGAGCTCATCTGGCACCGGCTGTTCATCAACGAGCGCCACCGCCACGACATGGCCGACATCGCGCACCTCATCCTGTGCGTGGGCCACCTGATGGACTGGAAGCGGCTGCTGGCCAAGACGGGCGAGCACTGGCCGCTCCTCCTGTCGCAGCTGATGATGTTCCGCTACGTCTATCCCGGCTACCGCGACCAGGTGCCGCAGTGGGTGCTGCGCGAGCTGCTGGAGCGGGCCGAAGAAGCCTCGCACGAGCACAGCGAGGAGGGCGAGGGGCGCGACGCCACGCGGGGCACGCTGATCTCACGCTTCTCGTTCGCCATCGACGTGAACGAGTGGGGGTTCCGAGACCTGCGGGACGAGAAGATCCAGGCCATGCAGCGGCACCCGGCCATCGTGGCGCTGGTGGAGAGCGACGTGTGGGACGAGCGCGCGGACCACGTGGACCCGTCGGCGGTCCCCGAGACGGCGGATGCAGAAGAATGACGGGCGGACGAAACGACGGAGCGGGGCGGAACGAGCCGGTGGCGTTCGGCCGCCGCAAGGAAGACCGGCGCGAGCGCATGGTGCGCATCGCCGCGGTGGGCGACTTTCACTGCGGTGAAAAGGACGGCGGGATGTACCGCGAGGCGTTCGCGCGGGTGAACGACGAGGCGGACATCCTGCTGCTGGCCGGCGACCTTACGCGGCGCGGCACGCAGGCGGAGATCGACGTCGTCTGCGGCGAGCTGCGCGACGTGCGCATCCCCGTCCTGGCGGTGCTGGGAAACCATGACCACGAAAGCGGCACGCCGGAGAAGGTGATCGAGGCGCTGCGCGCCCGCGGCGTGCACCTGCTGGACGAGGCGCCGTTCGAGCTCAACGAGCACGTGGGCTTCGCCGGGGTCAAGGGGTTCATGGGAGGGTTCGGCCGCTACACGCTGACGGCCTTCGGCGAGCAGGAAACCAAGACGTTCGTGGGGACCACGCTGGACGAGGTGCAGAAGCTGGAGTACTCGCTGCGCCGCCTGTCCACGCCCATTCGCGTGGTGCTGCTGCACTACGCGCCCATCGTGGACACGGTCAAGGGCGAGCCGGAGCAGATCTTTCCCTTCCTGGGGAACGACCGCCTGCTGGAGCCCATCGAGCGCTTTCGCGCGGCGGTGGTGTTCCACGGCCACGCGCACCACGGCACCTTCGCGGGCAGGACGCCGGCGGGGATCCCGGTGTTCAACGTGTCGCTCGTCCGGGTGAAGGAGGATGCGGGCGCGGAGCTCTTCTACGTGCACGAGATCCCCCTCCCGGCGGATTCCGTCGGCGGCACGCCGGAGCCGGAGCCGGGGGTGGAGACGCCGGAGCCGGCGGGGAGGTCGGGGTGAGCGGGTGAGGGGGTGGACGGGGCGGGTGAACGGGGCGGGATCGCCGCCCCATCGCGAAGGCAAGGGCGGCTGAAGCCGCGGGCTCGAACGGCCAGAAGCCCCGTCTTTGCTCGTTCCTCGCAAAACGGGGCTTCGGATCGCGCGGCGGGTTTCGGTCCCGGAAAAGGTGAAGCCCTGTTCGGCGACGCGTCAGCGGCGCCGAGACAGGGCTTGTGGCATTTCGAGCCGCGGCTTCAGCCGCCCATCTCGAAACGCGCGACAACACTCACCCCCCTCACCCCGTTCACCCCAGCCGCCGGTCGTCCGGGATCAGGCTCTTGTGGATGCCGATGGCGGCGCGGATGCCCTCGGCGGCGGCGCGGCTGGCCAGGCGCGAGCCGGGGGTGATGTCGCCCGCGGCGTAGACGCCGGGAACGGTGGTCGCGTGCTCCCTGTCGATCTCCAGGATCCCTTCCTCGTCCGCCTCGCATCCCAGGTCGGCGGCGAAGCTGCTGCCGGGGCCGCTGGCGATGTGAAAGAAGAGCGCGTCGAAATCCTCCGCGCTCCCGTCGTGATAGACGACGTGGTGCAGCTGCCCCCCTTCGCCCTCCAGCCGCTCGATCACGTCCTCGCGCACGCGGATGTTCCACCGCTCCAGCACGGCGCGCGCCTTCGGCTCCAGCTCCGGCGGATGGCCGTCGGTGAGGACGGTGAGGTTCTCCGTCCAGGTAAGGAAGTACATGCAGTACGCGGCGATCTGCCGCCCCCACCCGATCACGCCGATCTTGCAGTCGCTCACGGACGGCCCGTCGCAGTCCGGGCAGTGCCAGATGCTGGTGCCGTAGAAGTCGTCGAAGCCGGGGATCTCGGGGACGATGTCCTTCAATCCGGTGGCGAGCAGCAGCCGCCGGGCGCCAAAGACGCGGCCGTCCTCCAGCGTTACCCTGAAGTCGTCCTGCTCGCCTTCGACGGTGACGACGACGCCGGGCTCGTACTCGGCGCCGGCGTCCACGGCCTGCAGCTTGAGCGTCCTGCGCAACTCCGCGGGCGAGATCTCCGGGAGGCCGGGATAGCCGTGCACGGCCCAGGCGGCGGCGTTGCGCGGGTCCTCGGCATCGAACACGCGCACCTTGCGGCGGTACCGCGCCAGCCACAGCGCGCCGCTGAGCCCCGCCGGCCCGCCGCCGATCACGATCACGTCGTACATCCCGCCGTACGTCATCCACCCCTCCGCCACCCGGGAAGAATCGCTGGATTACCCCGCGGGCGGAGAATCGCAAGCCCCGCGCCCCGGGCCGATGATTTGCGGCGGAGGCGCATCCTCGTATTCTGTATCCGTGTTCCGATCGATCCAGGCGCATCAAACTCCCCCCGGAGGCGTACCCGTGGTCCCACGACTGTCGACGCTGCTTTCCCCCGCCCTGCTCTTCGCGGCGGCGCTCCACGCCCAGCAGACGCCCGCCGCGGGCGCGCAGGGGCCGGCGGGCGAGAACCCGCGCATTCACGAGATCGTCCGCGCGGTGGATCCCGCGCGCATCGAGAGCGACGTGCGGCGGCTGGCGGGCTTCGGCACGCGCCACACGCTCAGCGACACCACGTCGCCCACGCGCGGCATCGGCGCGGCGCGGCGGTGGATCTTCAGCGAGTTCGAGCGCATCTCCCGCGAGTGCGGCGGGTGCCTGGAGGTGCGGTACATCGGCGACGTGGTCCCCGGCAACCCGCAGGGCCGCATTCCCGTGGACACGCGCGTGGTGAACGTGGTCGCCATCCAGCGCGGGCAGACGGATCCCGGACGCTACGTCATCATCCAGGGCCACTACGACTCGCGGGTGACGGACGCGATGGACGCGACCAGCGACGCGCCGGGCGCCAACGACGACGCGTCAGGCACCTCCGCGGCCATCGAGGCGGCGCGCGTGCTGTCGAAGCACCGGTTCGACGCGACCATCGTCTACGCGGCGCTGGCGGGCGAGGAGCAGGGGCTGAACGGGGGGACCATCGTGGCGCGCCACGCGCAGCAGAACGGGTGGCGCATCGCGGGCGTGCTGAACAACGACATCATCGGCAACACGCGGGGGATCGGCGGGCAGGCCAGCAACACGACGATGCGCGTGTTCGCCCCCGGCATTCCGCCCGACGCACCGCAGGCGGAGCTGCGCCGGTTTCTCTACAGCGGCGGAGAGCTGGACGTCCCCAGCCGCCAGCTGGCGCGCTACGTGGACCGGACGGCGGACCGCTACGTTCCCGACCTGGACGTGCAGATCATCTACCGGCTGGACCGGTTCGGGCGCGGCGGCGACCAGACGCCCTTCTTCATGGCGGGATATCCGGCCGTGCGGCTGACGGAGATGTACGAGGACTACACGCGCCAGCACCAGGACCTGCGCGTGGAGAACGGCATCCACTACGGCGACGTGCCCGACGCGGTGGACTACCGGTACACGGGCCGCATAACGGCGCTGAACGCGGCCGCGCTGGCGTCGCTGGCCTGGGCCCCCGCCGCGCCGGACTCGGTGACCATCCGCGGCGCCGTCTCGGCCAACACCACGCTGCGCTGGCGGCCGGTGGAGGCGGCGGACCTGGCGGGCTACCGCGTCTACTGGCGCCAGGCCACCAGCCCCACGTGGGACCACTCGCGCTGGGTGGGGAACGTGACGGAAGCCACGCTGGAGGGGGTGATCATCGACAACTGGTTCTTCGGGGTGGCGGCGGTGGACCGTGACGGGAACGAGAGCCTGGTGGTGTTTCCCGTGCCGGGGAGATAGGAAAGGCCAGGGAATAGGGAATAGGGAATAGGGAATAGGGAATAGGGAGGCCC
>DATABT010000187.1:0-12712 GCA_036259455.1 Longimicrobium sp.
CATCGCCAGCACGGCCACGCCGACGGCGGCCAGCAGCAGGCCGATGCCGCGCGTGGGGCCCACGCCCGTGAACGCGCCCAGGGTGCCCGCCCAGGGCCCGCCCTCCACCAGCATCGGATTGAAGAGGCGGTCCGCCAGCACGCCCGCCGTCAGGTACGCGATGGGCTCCGTCGACCACACCAGCACCTGGATCACGGCGTACGTCCGCCCCTGCAACTCCTTGGGAATGCGCGGCATCCACAGCGCCATCAGGCTGCCGTTCATCACCGGAATCCCAAGGGTGATGCCGAAGATGCCGGCGGCCACCAGCGGCACCCACGGCCGCGCGCCCAGCATGATCAGGCACACACCCAGCAGCACGCCGTAGCTCAGGATGGCCGCCGTCTTCCGCCTGGGGCCGCCCCAGATCGTCATCGCCAGGCTCCCCGCCAGCAGGCCGAGGCCCATCGCCGAGCCCACGGCGCCCAGCGAGCCGGGGCCCGCGAAGCCCAGCACCAGCGGCGCGTGCAGCGCCCACACGTATCCCAGCGCAAGGTTCACCAGCGCGAAGAAGAGCAGGTGCGCCCGCAGCGCCGGCTGGGAGCCCACGTAGCGCCATCCCTCGCCCGCCTCCTTCCACACGGAGTCGCCGGTGGGCCTGGCCTCGGCGCGCGGGTGCGGCGGAAAGCGGACGGCGAACAGGATGAGGACGGCCACGCCGAAGGTGGCGAAGTCGATCATCATCACCCGCTCAAGACCGATGGTGGGGACGAGGATGCCGCCCAGCGCGGGGCCCACGATGCCGGCCACGGCGCGCCCGAAGTTCATCATCCCGCTGGCGCGGCCCAGCTGCTCGGCGGGCACCAGCTGCGTGGTGCTGGCCATCCACGCGGGGCCCTGGAAGGCGCGGCAGGTGGAGGCGAAGGAGACGGCCAGCAGGATGTGCCACAGCTCCAGCCGTCCGCTGACCAGCAGCACGGCCATGAACACGGTGCTGAGCGCGGCGCCGGCGTCGGCCAGGATCATCGTGCGCCGGCGGTCCCAGCGGTCCGCCAGCGCGCCGGCGACGGGGGAGACGACGATCCCCGGCACCACCATGCAGAGCAGGATCATGGCGAACGGGGTGGCCGACCCCGTCTTCTGGTAGATCCACACGCCCACCCCGAAGTCGGTGAGCGCGGTGCCGATCATCGACACCATCTGGCCGAACCAGACGGCGGTGTAGGTGCGCATGCCGGGGGAAAGGAACTGGGGGAGCTTCATCGGTCTCGCGGTAGCAGGGTTCGCTGCCGGGGCGGACGGTCCGCCCCGGCGTCCAGGGTCATCGGATCGTCACGCCGGCTGCGGCTCGGCGGCTTCGGCTTCGGCTTCGGCTTCGGCGGATGCGGGCGCGGCGCCGGCCTCCACGCCGCGGGCGACCAGCTGCGCCACGTCGGCGGCGGTGCGCACGTCCCAGATGGCGCGCAGGGGCAGCTGCACGCCGAAGCGGTCGCGGATGCGCTTCGCCAGCTGCACCGCCAGCAGCGAATCGCCGCCCAGGTGAAAGAAGTTGTGGTAGATGCCCAGCTGCTGAATGCCGAAGAGCTCGCGGAAGATCTCCACCACCCCCGCCTCGTACTCGTTGCGCGGGGGCGAGAACTCCGGCGCGGCGACGCCCACGTGGCCGCGAGGGACGAACTCGTGCGCCTCCTGCGTATCCGTGTCGCGCACGCCCAGCCAGTAGCGGCCGTGGTCCCACGGGTACGTGGGCAGGCGCACGCGCAGGCGGCGCAGGCCGTCGTACAGGCGCGGCCACTTCGGCTCGATGCCCACGTGCCACAGCTCCGCGACCGTGCCCCACAGCGTCCGCTCCTCGCCCGCGTCGTCCCTGACGTGCGGCAGGGAGTGGAGAACGAGCATGCGGGGATCGCGGGCGGGGTGGCGGCGGGCCAGGGTGGCCAGCCCGCGGCCCGGACCCACCTCCAGCAGCACGCGGTCCGGCTCCGCCAGCAGCAGGCGCAGGTTGTCGTCCCAGCGCACGGTGCCGCGCAGGTGCATGGCCCAGTAGCGCGGGTCCACCGCCTGCGCGTCGGTGATCCAGTCGCCGGTGAGGTTGCTGAGGAAGGGGATCTCCGGCGCGCGCAGCGTCACGCCGCGCACCACCTCCTCGAAGCGCGCGACGATGGGATCCATCGTCCGCGAGTGGAACGCGTGCGAGGTGTGCAGGCGCTGGTGATGCACCTGGTCCGCCTGCAGCCGCGCGGCGAACGCATCCACCGCCCCGGCCGTGCCGCCCACGACGGTGATCTCCGGCCCGTTGACGGTGCAGACGTCCAGCTCCGCCGGCAGGATCGCCCGCACCTCCGCCTCCGGGAGGGAGACGGAGAGCATCGACCCCGCCGGCATCTCCTGCATCAGCGCGCCGCGGGCGGCGACCAGGCGGAGCGCGTCCTCCAGCGACATCACCCCGGCCAGGCAGGCGGCCACGTACTCGCCGATGCTGTGCCCCGCGAGCGCCTCCGGCTCCGCGCCCCAGTGCCGCCACAGCCTGGCCAGCGCGTACTCCACGGCGAAGAGCGCGGGCTGGGTGAGCGCGGTCTGCCGCAGCCGCGCGGCCGCGTCCTCCGAATCACCGTCCGAGGGATGGAGGACGTCCAGCAGGTCGAGTCCGAGGTGCGGGCGCAGGAGGTCGCGGCAGCGGTCCAGCTCTTCGCGAAAGACGGGCTCGTGCGCGTAGACCTCGCGTGCCATCCCCACGAACTGCGCGCCCTGGCCGGGAAAGAGGAAGGTCAGCGGCGTGGCGCGATACGGGTCGACGTCCGTCCTCACCCGCTCGGGGTTCCGCGTGCGCAGCGCCTCGATCGCCTCCTCCCGCGTCCGCACCAGCAGGCTGCGGCGGTGCTTCTGCGCCTGCCGCCCCACCTGCAGCGTCCAGGCGACGTCGGCCAGGTTGGCGTCCGGGTGCTCTTCCAGCCAGCGGGCCAGGTTGTCCGTCTGCCGCTCCAGCGCGCGCGCCGTGCGGGCGCTGAGGATCAGCAGGCTCCACGGGCGGCCGGGGGCGGAGGGCTCGCGCGGCGGGGCCTCCTGCAGCACGGCGTGCGCGTTGGTCCCGCCGATGCCGAAGCTGGAGACGCCCGCGCGGCGCGGCATCCCATCCGGCACCGTCCACTCCATCCGCCGCCCGGCGATGAAGAACGGGCTTCCCTCGATCCCCAGCTTCGGGTTCGGCTGGCGGAAGTGGAGGGTGGGCGGGATCTGCCGGTGGCGCAGCGCCTGGACGGTCTTGATGAGCCCCGTCACGCCCGCGGCGGCGTCGAGATGCCCCACGTTGGTCTTCACCGCGCCGATGGCGCACCACGGCTCGCCCTCCGCCGGTCCGAACGCCTCCTTGAGCGCGGTGATCTCGATGGGATCGCCCAGCTGCGTTCCCGTGCCATGCGCCTCCACGTAGGTGATGGAGGCGGGATCGACCCCCGCCACGGCCTGCGCCTCGGTGATGACCTCCGCCTGGCCGCTGACGCCGGGCGCCAGGTAGCCGGCCTTGAACTCGCCGTCGTTGTTGACGGCCGTCGCCAGGATCACGGCGAGCACGTTGTCGCCGTCCTCCAGCGCGCGGTCCAGCTTCTTGAGCACCACGATGCCCACGCCCTCGCCCTCCACCGTGCCCCGCGCGTCCGCGTCGAAGGCCCGGCAGTGGCCGTCGGGGGAGACGATGTGCCCCTCGTCGTACAGGTAGCCGCGGCGGCTGGGAACGCCGATGGACACGCCGCCCGCCATCGCCATGTCGCACTCGCCGTTCAGCAGCGCCTGCACGGCCACGTGCACGGTGACCAGGGAGGTGGAGCAGGCCGTCTGCACGTTCATGCTGGGCCCGCGCAGCCGCATGCGGTACGAGACGTGGGTGGTGAGAAAGTCGTTTTCCGTCAGCGTGATGACCTGCCACCCGTTGTCGCCCTCGAACTGCGACGGGTCGCGGACGTAGTGGTGAAAGTAGTAGCGCGGCGACGTGGCCCCCGCGTACACGCCGATGGAGCCGGGATACTCCGACGTGTCGTATCCCGCGGACTCCATCGCCTCCCAGCAGGTCTCCAGAAGAAAGCGGATCTGCGGGTCCATCAGCTCCGCGTCGCGCGCGCGGTAGTTGAAGAACGAGGCGTCGAAGCGGTCCACGCCCTCCACCACGCCGCGCGCGCGGACGTAGTTGGGGCGCGCCAGCACCTCGTCGCGCACGCCCGCCGCGCGCAGCTCGTCCTCCGTGAAGTGGGTGATTCCCTCCACGCCGTCCCGCAGGTTGCGCCAGAAGGCGTCCACGTCGGGAGAGCCGGGAAAGCGCCCCGCCATGCCGATGACGGCCACGGCGGTGGGCGGAAGGTCCGGGTCGTTGGGACTGCTCATGGGATAGGGAATAGGGAATAGGGAATAGGGAATAGGGAATAGGGAATAGGGAATAGGGAATAGGGAATAGCGGTCGGTTCATCGGCGCGACGGACGGCTCGCGGCGGCGGCGCGGCGCTGGGTGGCGCGGTCGGTGGCGCGCTGCTGGGCTACCGTCGGGGCGCCGGATCGAGGCGCCGCGGCGGTGATGAAGGCGGCCTGCGCGGCGACCGTCGTGTGGCGGAACAGGTCCACCAGCGTGATCTCGCGCGCGAACGCTTCCTCCATGCGGGCGTGCAGCCTGGTCACCAGCAGCGAGTGCCCGCCCAGCTCGAAGAAGTTGTCGTGCACGCCCACCCGCTCCACGCCCAGCGCCTCGGCCCAGAAGCCGGCGATGGTCTTTTCCGCGGGCGTGGTCGGCGGCACGTGGTCGCGGTCCGCGGGGAGCGCGGGCGCGGGGAGCGCGCGGCGGTCCGTCTTGCCGCTGGCCGTCAGCGGCAGCGCCTCCATCGCCACGAAGGCGGTGGGGATCATGTGCTCCGGCAGCGACCCGCCCAGGAACGCCCGCAGCGCGGCGGCGGAGGGCGCGGCGCTCCCCGCCCTCGGGACGACGTACGCCACCAGCCGCGCGCCGCCGGGCCCGTCGCTGCGGACGACGGCGACGGCGTCGCGCACCTCCGGGTGCCCGCGCAGCGCCGTCTCGATCTCCCCCGGCTCGATGCGAAAGCCACGCAGCTTCACCTGCTGGTCCGCGCGGCCGGCGTAGTCGATGGCGCCGTCCGGCCGCACCCGCGCGCGGTCGCCGGTGCGGTACATCCGCGCACCCCGACCGGGCGAAAACGGGTCGGGGATGAAGCGCTCCGCCGTGAGCGCGGGGCGGCGCAGGTAGCCGCGCCCCACCTGCACGCCGGCGATGTACAGCTCGCCCGTGACGCCGTGCGGCACCGGCTGCAGCGCGGCGTCCAGCACGTACAGCCGCGTGTTGGCCACCGGGCGGCCGATGGGGACGGGGCGCGAGGCGTCGTCGCCGCGGCACGGCCAGAAGGAGACGTCGATGGCGGCTTCGGTGGGGCCGTACAGGTTGTGCAGCTCCACGGACGCGGGGAGGCGCGCAAGGCACCGCTCCGCCAGCGCGCGCGGCAGCGCCTCGCCGCTGCTGAAGACGTGGCGGAGCGCGGTCAATCCCTCCAGCCCCGGCTGCTCCAGGAACGCGGCGAGCATGGCGGGAACGAAGTGCACCCACGTCACCCCCTGCGTCCGCATCAGCTCGCGCAGGTACGCGGGGTCGCGGTGGCCGCCCGGGCGGGCCAGGACCAGCCGCGCGCCGGTCATCAGCGGAAGGAAGAACTCCTGCACGGAGACGTCGAAGGAGAACGGCGTCTTCTGCAGGAACACGTCGTCCGCGCCGATGCCGTACGCGCGCCGCATCCAGTGCAGACGGTTCAGCACGCCGCGCCGGCCGTTCATCGCCCCCTTGGGCCGGCCGGTCGATCCGGAGGTGTAGATGACGTACATCAGCGCGTCCGCCGGTGCCGTGCGCCCTCCCCTCTCCGCGAGGAACGAGCGGGGAGGGGCCGAGGGAGGGGACTCCAGGTTCCCGGCGGATTCGGCGTCCAGCGGCTCCCGGTCCATCCACAGCACCGGCGCGTCGCCCACGGCCTCGGCGAGGTCGGTGGATGAGAGGACCAGCGCGGCGCCGGCGTCCTCGCGCAGCCATGCCAGGCGCTCCGGCGGATCGGCGGGATCGAGCGGGACGTAGGCGCCGCCCGCCTTGTCGATGGCCAGCAGCGCGACGACCAGCTCCGGCGAGCGGTGCAGGCACACGCCCACGCGCGCCTCCGCCCCCACGCCGCGCGCCCGCAGCCGCCGCGCGAGGCGGTTGGCGCGCGTGTTCAGCTCCGCACGCGTCATCACCCTCTCGCCGAAGACGAGGGCGATGGCGTCCGGCGCGGCGGCGGCGTGCGCTTCGAACAGCCGGTGGACGGGGAGATCGGGATACGCCGCGTCCTCCCCCGCGCTCTGCACGAAGAGGGTCGCGCGCTCCGCGTCCGCGAGGAGCGGAAGGCGCGAGACGCGGGCGCCGGGGTCCGCGGCGGCGGCGCGCATCAGCGTGAGGAGGTGCGTCGCGAGCCGCTCCATCGTCCCCGCGTCCCACAGCGCGGCGGGGTACTGGAGCATGGCGTCCAGCCCGCGCGCATCTTCCTCCATGTACAGCATCAGGTAACCCTGCGCGGTCCGCATCTCCGCGCCCATGGGCTCCGTCTCCAGCCCCGGCAGCTGCGGCCCCGCGCCGGACGCGTTCTGCAGCGAGATCATCGCCTGAAAAAGCGGGGGATGGCTCAGGCTGCGCTCAACCTTCAGCTCGTCCACCAGCTGGTCCAGCGGCACGTCGGGATGCGCGAACGCCTCGACGGTGGTCTCGCGGGCGCGGGACAGGAGTGCGCGGAACGACGGGTCGCCGGACAGGTCCATCCGCAGCGGCAGCGTCTGGACGAAGAAGCCGATCAGCGGCTCCGTCTGCGGATGCGTGCGCCCGGCCACGGGGGTGCCGACCACCACGTCGTCCTCGCCGCTCCAGCGGTGCAGCAGCGCGGCCCAGGCGGCGGCCAGCGCCATGAACGGCGTGGCGCCCTCCGCCCGCGCCAGCGCGCCGAGACGATCAAGCACCTCGCGGGGGATGCGGAAGCGGTGCGCGGCGCCGGCCGAGCCCTGCACGGCGGGGCGCAGGCGATCCGTCGGCAGGTCCAGCAGCACGGGCGCGCCCGCCAGCCGCCCGCGCCAGAACTCCACCTGGCGGGCGTGATCGGGCCCGGCCTGCCGCGCGCGCTGCCACGCCGCGTAGTCCGCGTACTGGATGGGGAGAGGCGAAAGCGGGCTTTCCTGCTGGTTTTTATACGTTTTGTACAGTGCCGCCAGCTCGCGGTACAGCACGCCCGTGCTCCACCCGTCGCTGACGATGTGGTGAAGCGTGACGACGAGGACGTGCTCCTCCGCCGCTACGCGCAGCAGGCGCGCGCGGAACCCCGGCGTGGCGGCCAGGTCGAACGGCGCGTTGGCCTCCGCCTCCACCCACGCGCGCACGGCCGATTCGCGATCGACGGCGGATGCGGGCACATCCGAGATCCACAGCACCGAAGCGGTCGCGGGCCGCACCTCCTGCACCGGCGCACCGTCACGGAAAAGGAAGACGGTGCGCAGCGCCTCGTGCCGCCGGACGATCTCCGCCAGCGCACGGTCCAGCGCCGCCGCGTCAAGCGCGCCGCGCAGGCGGAGGATGAGCGGGATGTTGAACTGCGCGCTCCCGGGCTCCATCTGGTGCAGGAACCAGAGCCGCTGCTGCGCGCCGGAGAGCGGCGCCGGCGAGGCGGGATCGCGCCGCGGGATGCCGTCCTCTGCGGGGGCGCCGCCCTTTACGCCGCCGCGCAGCAGCTTGGCCAGCATCGCCTGCTTGGCGGGGGAAAGGCCTGCCCTGCGCTCCGTCACTTCATAGATCGACATTGTCTGCGTCTCGCTGGGTTCTCGTCCGGCCTTGCCCGGAAATGATTTCTGGAGGGAGCGTCCGCGTGGGCCCTCCCGTGCAATGGTGCGTATGGCGCGACCGAAGGCCTCCTCCGCCGAACCGGGAGCTGGCCGTCGTGCGCGGGAGCTGCCCCGCAGTGTCCGCCTGCGAGATCCTTCGGTCGGCGCTCGAATTCCGCGCAAAAGGTGAGTCCCGCGCGACGCCTCCCTCAGGAAAACATTGCTCTTCCTTGCGATGGTTATTGCGCCCGCTATTCCCTATTCCCTATTCCCTATTCCCTATTCCCTATTCCCTATTCCCTATTCCCCTGCCGTTCCAACCAGCGCTTCTTCCTCGGTCATCGCCTCGACGGTGGCGAACACGGCGGCCTCGATCTCCCGCGCCAGCGTGCGGACGGTCGGCGCGCGGAAGATGGCGTCCACGCGAATCTCCACCCCGAACTGCGCCCGCAGCCGGCTGATCACGCGCGTGCCCAGCAGCGAGTGCCCGCCCAGCTCGAAGAAGTCGTCCTCCGCGCCCACGCGCTCCAGCCCCAGCATCTCCCGCCACACGTCCGCGACCGCCTCCTCCAGCTCCGTGGACGGCGCCACGTACGCCGTGCGCAGGTGGCCGCGCCCGCCGCCGGAGCCGGTGTCGGTGGATCCGGGGGATGGGGATGCGTCCGCCGCGGGGAGGGGGAGCGCGGCGCCGGCGTGGTTGCCGCGCGGTGCCTCGATGTAGTAGCGGCGCCGCTCGAACGGGTACGTGGGAAGCGGGATGCGCCGCCCGCCGCGCCCTTCGGCGTACGAGGCCCAGTCGATGGCCGCACCCGCGCTCCACGCGCGGCCCACGGCGTCCCACAGCGCACGCGTGTCCGCCGCGGCGTCGCGCGGGTGGGGGAGGGAAGCGACGGCGGCGTGCGCGCCCTGCCTGGGAACGAGCGTCCCCAGCGTGCGGCCGGGGCCCACCTCCAGCAGCAGCGTGTCGTCCGCCGCGTCCAGCAGCGTCCGCACGCCGTCGGCAAAGCGGACGGCGTGGCGCAGCTGGCGCGCCCAGTAGTCCGGGTCCGTCGCCTCGTCCGCCGTGATCCACGTGCCGGTGAGGCTGCTGACGTATGGCAGCTCCGGCGCGCGAGGCCGGGCGCGGAGCACCAGCTCGCGGAAGGGCTCGAGGATGGGGTCCATCATCCCCGAATGGAACGCGTGCGAGGTGTGCAGCCGCCGCACCTCCACGCCTTCCGCCCTCAACCGCTCCTCGAACGGGCGGACGGCGTCCGTGGGGCCGCCGACGGCGCACGTCGCGGGGCCGTTCACGGCGGCGAGCGAGACGCCGTCCGGCAGGCGCGGCAGCAGCTCATCCTCCGCCAGGTGTACGGCGAGCATGGACCCGCCGGGGAGCGACTGCATCAGCCGTCCGCGCGCGGCGACCAGGCGAAGCGCATCCTCCAGCGAAAAGACGCCGGCCAGGCATGCGGCCACGAACTCGCCCACGCTGTGGCCCAGCATCGCCTCCGGGCGCACGCCCCAGCGCA
This sequence comes from Longimicrobium sp., assembly GCA_036259455.1. Classification (GTDB taxonomy): domain Bacteria; phylum Gemmatimonadota; class Gemmatimonadetes; order Longimicrobiales; family Longimicrobiaceae; genus Longimicrobium. The sequence continues at coordinate 9,363 of DATABT010000187.1, forward strand.
TCCACAGCCGCGACAGCGCGTATTCCACCGCGAAGAGCGCGGGCTGGGTGACGGCCGTCTGGCCGAGCCGCCCCGTCGCCGCATCCTCATCCCCCTCCGCGGGATAGAGGGTGTCGCGCAGGTCGAAGCCCAGCTCCGGGCGCAGCACCTCCGCGCAGCGGTCCAGCGCCTCGCGAAAGACGGGCTCCGTCGCGTAGACGCCCGCGGCCATCCGCACGTGCTGCGCGCCCTGGCCGGGAAAGAGAAAGGCGACCGGCCGCCCCTCCACCGCGCGGGCGGGAGCGGCGGCGCGGAGCCCCTCCACCGCTTCCTGGATGGACGACGCGGGCACGGCCATCCGCCAGCCGAACGGCGTGCGCCCCGCCTGCAGCGTGAAGGCGGCGTCCGCCAGGTCGGTGGATGGGTGCGCGGCGAGATGATCCGCCAGGTTGCGCCGCGCCGCGTCCAGCGCCGTCTCCGTCCGCGCGGAAAGGACGATCAGCTGCTCCGGACGCGGCGTACCGGTGCGCGCCGCGGAGGCGGGCGGCTGCTCCAGCACCGCGTGCGCGTTGGTGCCGCCGATGCCGAACGAGCTCACCCCCGCGCGCCGCGGCTCCGGACCGCGCCACGCTTCCGTCCGCCCGCTGACGTAGAACGGCGTGCGCTCGATCTCCAGCCCGGGATTCGGGCGCGTGAAGTGGGCGGTGCCGGGGACGATGCCGTCGCGCACCGCCAGCGCGGCCTTGATCAGCCCCGCCACCCCCGCGGCGGTGTCCAGGTGACCGATGTTGGTCTTGAGCGAGCCCAGGCCGCAGAAGCCCGTCTCCGCCGTGTGCGCGCGGTAGGCGCGGGTGAGCGCGGCCACCTCCACGGGATCGCCCAGACTCGTCCCCGTGCCGTGCGCCTCCACGTAGCCGATGGAGCGCGCGTCCACCTCCGCCACGGAGAGGGTGTCGGCGATCACGGCGGCCTGGCCGTCCGCGCCGGGGGCCATGTATCCCACCTTGGCGCTGCCGTCGTTGTTGATGGCGCTGCCCAGGATGACGGCGTGGATGGTGTCGCCGTCCGCCAGCGCATCCTCCAGCCGCTTGAGGACCACGATGGCCGCGCCCGCGCCGCCCACCGTCCCCGCCGCCCCGGCGTCGAAGGCGCGGCAGTGGCCGTCCGCGCTGGTGATGCCGCCGTCGCGCCAGGTGTAGCCGCGCGGCAGCGCGCCGGGGATGCTGACGCCGCCCGCCAGCGCCATCTCGCACTCGCCCCCCAGCAGCGCGCGGCACGCCACGTGGACGGCCACCAGCGAGGTGGAGCACGCCGTCTGGATCGACAGCGAGGGCCCGCGCAGGCCCAGCTTGTACGAGACGCGCGTGGGGAGAAAGTCCTTGTCGTTTCCCACCATCACGTCGAAGCCGGCGCGCCCCAGCTCCGCCGCGTAGGGCAGCAGGTTGTGCAGCAGGTAGCCGCTGGCGCCCGTCCCCGCGTAGACGCCCACGGGTCCGCCGAAGGTGCCCGGGCCGTAGCCCGCGTCCTCCAGCGCCGCCCAGGCCAGCTCCAGGAACACGCGCTGCTGCGGGTCCGTGATCTCCGCCTCGCGCGGGGTGAATCCGAAGAAGCCGGCGTCGAAGTGCGCGGGGTCGCGCAACCAGCCGGCGGCGCGCACGTAGGCGGGGTCCGCCAGCGTCTCGTCGTCCACGCCGGCGGCGCGCAGCTGCTCGTCCGACAGCCGCTCCACGCTCTCCACGCCCGCCTTGAGGTTCTCCCACAGCGCGGCCACGTCGTCCGCGCCGGGAAACCGCCCCGCCCACCCGATGATGGCGACCTCGGCCCCGGTGGGCTCCCTCCGTTCCTGCTGGCTCATGCGTCCCTCTTATGGATGTAAGCGCCGCCCCATCAGGCCGGCGCGCCCTTGCGAAAGTTCAGCAGGCGGCTCGTCCCCTGGCGCAGCCGCCCGTCGCGGGTACCGGCGGGGGCGGATTCGGCCGCTTCGTCCTCGCCGAGGTGGGCGGCCAGCGCGCGCACGGTGGGGTAGCGAAAGAGCTCCACCGCCGTCACCGTGGCGCCCAGCTCGTCCTGGAGGCGCGCGGCCAGGCGGATGAGCAGGAGCGAGTTGCCGCCCAGGTCGAAGAAGTTGTCGTCGGGCCCCACGGCGCCGGCGCCCAGCACCTGGCGCCACACCTCCGCCAGCGCGCGCTCCCGCCGCGACAGCGGGGCGGCCGGCGCGGCGGCGGCGCGCGGCGCGGGAAGGGCGCGGCGGTCCACCTTGCCGCTGGGCGTCATCGGCAGTGCGTCGAGGACGACGATGGCGGAGGGGACCATGTACGCCGGCAGCTCCGCGCCGAGGGCCTCGCGCAGTGTTTCGGGGGATGGGTGGTCCGCGTCCGCCAGGACCACGTACGCCGCCAGCCGCCGGTCGCCCGCCACGTCCTCGCGCACGGCGGCGACGGCCTCGCGCACGCCCGTCTGGCGGCGGAGAAGCGACTCGATCTCGCCCAGCTCGATGCGGAAGCCCCGCACCTTCACCTGGTCGTCCGTGCGGCCCAGGAACTCGAGAACCGCACTTTCGCACTCCTTTTCCCGCCAGCGCACCAGGTCGCCGGTGGCGTACAGGCGCGCGCCGGGCTCCTTCGACCACGGATCGGGGACGAAGCGCTCCGCCGTGGTCGCGGGCCGATGGAGATAGCCGCGCGCCACGCCCACGCCGCCCACGAACAGCTCGCCGGGGACGCCGGCGGGGACGGGGCGCAGCGACGCGTCCAGCACGCGCACGCGGTAGCCCGGCATGGGCCGCCCGATGGGGACGACGGGATCATCCGCATCCACCGTGTGCAGCGTGGCGGCGACGGTGGTCTCCGTCGGCCCGTAGCTGTTGATCAACCGCACGCCATCGACCGCGCGGCGCCAAGACGCGACGCGCTCCGGCAGCGCCCGCTCGCCCCCGACGATCATGATCCGCAGGGAGGCCGGAATCGCGGGCGTGGCGCGGTCCATCGCCGCGGACAGCTCGTGCCAGTAGGCCGTCGGCAGGCTGGCGATGGTGAGGCGCATCCGGTCGGCCGCGCGCCAGAATCCATCCACCGACTGCAGCATCTCGGCGTCGCGCAGCACCATCGTGGCGCCGCGGGCCAGGGGCGCGAACAGCTCTTCCACGCTGCTGTCGAAGCTGAGCGGCGCGAACTGCAGAAAGCGGTCGGCGGGAGACAGGGCGTACGCCTGGCGCGCGGCGTCCACGTAGGCGCTCAGCGCGCGGTGCGGCACGGCCACGCCGCGCGGCTTGCCCGTGGATCCGGAGGTGTAGATGACGTACGCCAGGTCCTCCGAATCGGCCACTTCGTCCACAAACAGAGCGTCCGCGGCGGAGGCGGCCAGCTCCGCCG
>DATABT010000188.1:0-4115 GCA_036259455.1 Longimicrobium sp.
GGCTGCTGGGCGTCCCCGTCCCCGTGTGGCTGGCCGCGCTGGCGTTCGTGATCGGCTGGGTGATGCTGCGCTACACGCGCTTTGGCCGCTACATCTACGCCGCGGGCGACCACGAGGACGCCGCGCGGCTGCTGGGGCTGAAAGTGGACCGCGTGCTGATCGCGACCTACGCCATCAGCGGCCTCCTCGCGGCGCTGGCGGGGATCGTCCTGGCCGGGCGGCTGGGCGCGGGGCAGCCGGTGGCCGGCAACGGCTACGAGCTGGATGCCATCGCCGCCGTCGTCGTGGGCGGAACGCTGCTGAGCGGCGGGCAGGGCGGGGTGGCGTCGACGGCGGTGGGCGTGCTGCTGCTGGGCGTCATCTTCAACCTCTTCAACCTGGAGGGGACGATCACGCCCTGGTGGCAGGGGGTGCTGCGCGGCGTATTCCACCTCGGCGTCGTGGTCGTGCAGGCGCGGCTGCAGAAGCGGGCGGCGCATGAGCATTGAGCCGTTGAAGACGGAGACGGACGCGCTGCTGGAGCACCCTCACCGCCGCTACAACCCGCTCTCCGGGGAGTGGGTGCTGGTCTCGCCGCACCGCGCCCGCCGTCCCTGGCAGGGGCAGGTGGAGCGCCCCGCGGCCGCGTATCGCCCGGAGCACGACCCCGGCTGCTACCTGTGCCCCGGGAACACGCGCGCGAACGGCGAGCGCAATCCGGACTACACGGGCACGTTCGTCTTCGACAACGACTTCGCCGCGCTCTACGCCGGCGCGCCGGAGGCGGAGGTGGAGGTCGAGGGGCTGCTGCGCGCGCGCAGCGAATCCGGCGTGGCGCGCGTGGTCTGCTTCTCCCCGCGCCACGACCTGTCGCTGCCGGAGCTGGATCCGCATGCGCTGCGGGGCGTGGTGGACGTGTGGGCGGAGGAGTTCGCGCGGCTGGGTGCGCGGCCGGACATCGACCACGTCCAGATCTTCGAGAACAAGGGGGAGACGATGGGGTGCAGCAACCCCCATCCCCACGGCCAGATCTGGGCGCAGCGGTCGGTTCCGATGATCCCCCAGCGCGAAGGCGAGCGCCAGCGCGAGCACTTCGCGGACCACGGGCGCACCCTGCTGGCGGACTACCTGCGGCTGGAGACGGAGCGCGACGAGCGGATCGTCTGCGCGAACGAAGCGTTCGTGGCGCTGGTCCCCTTCTGGGCCGTCTGGCCGTTCGAGACGATGGTCATCGCCCGCCGCCCCGTCCCCGACCTCCTCGCGCTGGAGGACTCGGAGCGGGACGGGCTGGCGGACATCCTGAAGCGGCTGACGGCGCGCTACGACAACCTGTTCGGCGCCAGCTTTCCGTACTCCGCCGGCTTTCACCAGGCGCCGACGGACGGCCGGCCGCACCCGGAGTGGCACCTGCACATGCACTTCCTTCCGCCGCTCCTTCGCTCCGCCACCGTGCGCAAGTTCATGGTGGGATACGAGATGCTGGGCGAGCCGCAGCGCGACGTGACGCCGGAGAGCAGCGCCGGGCGCCTGCGGGCGATTCCGGAGACGCGCGGATGACGGGGATGATGACGATGCGGATCACCCTTCGCCCGGCCCTGCCGCTGCTGGCCGCGCTCCCCGCCTGCTCCGTCCCGTCCTCGCGCGCGTCCACGGATGCGGTGCCCGTCGCGGTGGGCACCCCGACGTACACCAATCCCGTGCTGGACGCGGACTTCCCCGATCCCACGGTGATCCGCGCGTCCGACGGGATGTTCTACGCGTACGCCACGCAGACGGAGCGCGGCGGGCGCACGATCAACATGCAGGTGGCGCGCTCGCCGGACCTGGTGCACTGGGACCACCTGGGCGACGCGCTGCCGGCAAAGCCGTCGTGGGCCAGCCAGACGCAGGACTTCTGGGCGCCGCACGTCGCCGAGCACGGCGGCACGTACTACCTGTACTACAGCGCCAAGCCCGACGCCGCGCTCAGCGACACCACGCGCGGCCTCTGCCTGGCCGTCGCGACGGCGAGCCGGCCGGAGGGGCCGTTCACGGACCGGGGCGAGCCGCTGCAGTGCGGTCCCGGATTCGTGAACATCGACCCCATGTCGTTCGACGACGCGCGGACGGGAAAGCGCCTGCTCTACTGGGGCAGCGGCTTCGGGCCCATCAAGGTGCAGGAGCTGGCGGAGGACCGCGTCTCGTTCGCGCCGGGGAGCAGCCCCATCGACCTCATCCACCCCGTCGCGACGGACGATCCGGCGAACTACCAGCGGCTGGTGGAGGGGGCGTGGGTGACGTTCCGCGCGCCCTTCTACTATCTGTTCTACTCCGGCGACAACTGCTGCGGCCCGCGCGCGCACTACGCGGCCCTGGTCGCGCGCTCCCGCAGCGCCACGGGCCCGTTCGAGACCATGGCGCAGGCCACGGGGCCGGGGAACGGCGTCGTCGTGGAGATGAGCGGCCGCTGGGTCGCCCCCGGCCACAACTCCGTCATCACCGACGCCGCCGGCGACGACTGGATCGTCTACCACGCCGTGGATTCCCGCCGCCCGCGCGCACGGGAGACGGACGACGTCAACACGCGCCGGGTGATGCTGATCGACCGGCTGGAGTGGGTGGATGGATGGCCGCGGCTGGCGGACGGCGGGCCGTCGGAGGGGGCGCGCCCGGCGCCGGTGGTGCGGTGAAGCGGGTGAGGGGGTGAGAGGGTGTTCCCGCGGGTGCGCGGCGGCCGCCCGCCACGGGTTGAAACCCGCGGCTAAGACGGCCATAAGCCCCGTCTTTGCTCGTTCCTCGCAAAACGGGGCTTCACCTGCTCGCGAGGGCCGAGCCCGCGTGGTCCCGCCGTTCGTGCGTAGCGCCCGTGAGGGTGAAGCCCCGCCGGGCGAGCTCCGCGAGCCCAAGGCGGGGCTTATGGCAGTTCCAGCCGCGGGGTTTAGCCCGTGGCGACCGGGTCCGGCCCCGGGCAGTACGGCAATCCGTCCGCATCCCAGCGCAGCTCGACGATGGCGGCGTTGCGCGGCGCGTCCGGCGAGCCGAAGCGGGCGTGGGTGATCAGCCACTCGCGTCCATCCGCCGTGCGGAACCAGGCGCAGTGGCCCGGGGCGTAAAAGCCGTGCTCCGGCATGGAGCGGAGCACCCAGCCGCGGTCGCCGCGGGTCACGTTGACCAGGCGCCCGGACTCGTCCTCCACCAGCGCGCCCACGGCGTAGAAGCCGAAGTAGCAGCCGCCGCTGTACAGGTAGACGCGCCGGCCCCGGGGATTCACCAGCCCGCCGACGGGCGCCTCCACGGTGCTCCAGCGGACGGTGGCGGTGCGCCAGTCCACGCCGGGGATCTGCTTCCACGGCATCCTCCGGGCGGCGTCGAACAGGTGCCACTCCTCGGACGGGCGCGCGAGGATCGTCGGGGCGGAAAGGACGCGGGTGAGGTCTTCGCTCACCGCGACCTCCACGATGCCGGTGCCGTACGGCTCCTGGTCCACGAAGTCCGTGGCGTACGCCATCCGCCAGGTGCCGTCGGGGGCGGGATGGACGTCGGCGTCGATGGCGAAGTCCGCGTCCGGCGTGAGCACGTGGCCGCTGTCCACGAACGGGCCCTCCGGGCGCTCCGCGTCCGCGCGGCGGATCTGGTGGCCCATGTGCGCCTGCTCGCCCAGGCCGGCGCCGCGCGAGTACAGCATCACGTACGGCCGCGCCAGGCCCGGCACGCAGCGCAGGCAGGGCGCCCAGTGCGCGCGCGGCGGCCCGCCGTCCGCCGGTATGGCGCGATCGAGCGCGGTCCAGCTGACCAGGTCGTGGCTGGCGAAGACGGGGAACGCGCCGGGGGACGCCTGGCCCCCGCGCCCGTCGCTGGTTTCGTCGCGGGTGACGTAGACGTAGAAGCGAAAGTCCGCCTCCACGCCCTCGGGGATGGCGAGCAGGTACGGGTCGCCCTGGTCGGCGGCCTCGGGATACAGGGGCCGGTAGCTCACCGGCCCGGCAACACGCGCTGAGGAATGCATCCGATGAAACGCAATCGTGGTCGGCTCTCGTGGGTCCTGTTCGCGGCCGCGTACGGTTCCCCTGCTGTTACTTCAACGACCATGAAGGAGGCACTATGACGTGGGTCAAGCCCAAGTTCGAGATCGTCGAGCTGTGCTCGGAGGTCACTTC
>DATABT010000189.1:0-4949 GCA_036259455.1 Longimicrobium sp.
CGGGGCTGGACCCCGCGGCGACTCCGGCGGAGTGCACGCCGCGGACTCGGTGCCCCGCGGAATCGTGCCGCTGCGGGGGACGGGCTCGCCGCCACCGGCCGCGGCCTCGCCGCGCGGCGCTCCGTCCGGGGCGGCGGCGGAGCTCGAGGCCGGGCGAGCGCTCTACCACTCCGGGAACTTTGCCGCCGCGTTTCCACACTTTCGGCGCGCCGCGGAGGCGGGGAATCCCGAAGCCATGGGGTTTCTGGGGATTCTGTACCTGCGAGGGGAGGGGACCGCCCGGTCTCCCGAGCTGGCGATCCTGTGGCTGCGCCAGGCGGGGGAGGCGCGGGACCCGCGCGGCATGAACGCGCTGGGCGTGGCGTACCAGAACGGCGACGGCGTGGACCGCAGCTACCGGTGGGCACGGCACTGGTACACGGCCGCGGCGGAAGAGAAGGGCTACGCCGAGGCAATGCGCAACCTGGGCAGCCTGTACCGCCAGGGGCTGGGGGTGGACCAGAGCGACGAGCAGGCGCTGGCCTGGTACCGCAGAGCCGTCGGCGCGGGGTCGCTGGACGCCATGGTGGACGCGGGCCTGATGTACGAAAACGGGTGGGGCACGCGCCGGAACACGGACCAGGCGCTGCACTGGTACCGCACCGCCGCCGAGGCCGGTTCGCCGCGGGGGATGTTCGCCATGGGGCGCGTCCATCAGGAAGGCGTCGCCGTGGACCGGGACTACGGACAGGCGCGGACCTGGTACCTCAAGGCCGCGCGGGCCGGGTCCGCCGACGCCATGAACAACCTGGGCGTGCTGTTCCAGAACGGCTGGGGCGTGCGGGCCAGCCGCGACGAGGCGATCCGCTGGTTCCGCAAGGCCGCCGCCGCGGGCTCCGCGGTCGCCGAGGCCAACCTCGCCACGCTGGAAGCGCGCTGATCCACGCCTCTGCCGCGCCGCCGCCACGCTGTCATTTCGAGGGAGGCGCCCCGCGCGATCCGGGACGGTGCGGGAATTCCGTGGCGCCGTCCGAGAAATCTACTCACCCGTGCTGGTAAGCCGTCATCGGCTTCGACCTCACCCGGCGACCTTTCCATTCGGGATGATGTAAATCTCGTTCGTCTCCCGCATACCGCGGGGCGCGGGAAGGTGTTATCCTGTGGACGGTGCGCGGCATGCGGCGTCCGGCCGTTCCGCTGGCGCCCGCCGGCACATCCGCCGCACCGCCCTTCCGCGGCGCGGCGGCCGCGGTTGAATCAGGCACTTTCGCGTGACCAGCACCACATCCGAGCCCTCCCGGCGTAGCGCCGTGGAGCACTTCCTTTCCCACGCCGCGGCGGACTTGGTCCGGCGCGAGATCGCGCGCGCCCGGGGCAACGAGGTGTGCTTCGTGGCGCGGGTATCGGAGGGCGGGGAGGTCGTCGAGCCGCGGGTGATCGGACGCGGGCACGCGAGCGCGGTGCTGGCCCTGGTCAAGGATCCGCCGCAGCCGGGGCTGCTCATCCACAACCACCCGTCCGGTCTGCTGGAGCCGTCGGAGGCGGACTTTCAGGTGGCGGCGCAGCTTTGGGAGCTGGGGCTGGGCTTCGCCATCACGGACAACGACGCCAGCGAGCTCTACGTCGCCGTGGAGCCGCCGGAGCCCGACGAGACGGAGCCGCTGGACCTGGACCGCATCGACGCGGACCTGGGGCCCGCGGGACCGCTGGCCTTGCGCCATCCGCGCTACGAGGACCGCCCGCAGCAGCGCGAGTTCTCGAGGATGATCGCGGGGCTGTACAACACGGGCGGGGTGGGCGTGGCGGAGGCGGGGACGGGGACGGGCAAGTCCGTGGCCTACCTGCTTCCCGCCATTCGCTGGGCGCTGCAGAACGGCGAACGGACGGTCGTCTCCACCAACACCATCAACCTGCAGGAGCAGCTGGTCGACAAGGACCTGCCGCTGCTGCGCCGCGCCCTGGGCGAAAACTTCCGCTGGGCGCTGGTCAAGGGGCGCAGCAACTACGTCTCCATCCGCCGCGCGCTGCTGGCCAGGGCGAACGCGGCCACGCTCCTGGAGCACGAGAAGCAGGCGGAGCTCAAGGGGATCATCGACTGGATGGGTCAGACGAACGATGGCTCGCTCTCCGATCTCCCGTTCCGCCCGTCCGCTGAGGTGTGGGACGAGGTGCAGAGCGAGACGGACGTCTGCCTGCGCGCCAAGTGCCCGCACTTCGAGGACTGCCACTACCAGCGCGCCCGGCGCGAGGCGGCGCAGGCGGACGTGGTGGTCGTGAACCATCACCTCCTCTTCAGCGACATCGCCGTCCGCAGGCTGCAGGGCAACTACACGGCGCCGGCGGTGCTTCCGCACTACAGGCGGCTGGTGCTGGACGAGGCCCACAACCTGGAAGAGGCCGCCACCAGCCACCTGGGTTCCACGGTGTCGCGGCGCGGCATCTTCCGCACGCTCCGGCGGCTGGAGACGCGCGGCAAGGGCGTGCTGCCGTCGTTCCGCACGGCCATCGCGTCCATCAAGACGGACCTGGTCGCGCGTTCGGCCATGGACCTGATCGACGAGCGCATCCTGCCGTCCCTCGAAGGGGCGCGCGAGCGGGCGGCGGCGGTGTTCTCCTTTCTGAGCGACGTGTTCGCGGGGTCCGATCCCGTGGTGCGGCTGGAGGACAACTTCGACGCGCACCCCATCTGGGTGCTGGGGCTGGACGACGCGCTGACGGCGCTGCTGGACAACCTGACGTCGCTGCTGGAGGGGATGGAGCAGCTGCGCGAGCGGGTGGCGGCGGACGAGCAGCTCAAGCAGGGGCTGGAGCCGCAGCTGGTGGAGCTGCGCGGCGCCTTCAACCGCATCGGCGCGGCGATGGACGGGCTGCGCAGCGCCCTGCGTCCGGGGGAGAGCGAGACGCAGATGGTACGATGGATGGAGCGCCAGCCGCCGCGCGACGGCCGCGAGGGGAACCTCACGCTGAACGCGGCGCCGCTGGACCTGTCCGCCGTGCTGCGCGACGCGGTGTTCGAGAAGGTGCCGACGGTCATCCTCACCAGCGCCACCCTGGCGACGCAGAACAACTTCCGCTTCATGCGGCAGCGGCTGGGGATCGGCGTCTCGTTCGCGCAGGACTTTCACGTGGAGGAGGGCGTCTTTCCCTCGCCGTTCGACTACCCGCGGCAGACGCTCCTCGCCGTGCCCATGGACCTGCCGCTTCCCGCGGGCGACTACGACCCGCGCCACGACGAGGCGACGGTGCGCGCCACGGTGGAGCTGGCGAAGATCTCCGACGGCGGCATCTTCGTCCTCTTTACCAGCTATCGCGCGCTCCGCGTGGTGGCGGCGGCGCTGCGCGAGCGGCGCGCGGACCTGCAGTGGCCGCTGTTCGTGCACGGCGAGGCGCCGCGCGCGCAGCTTGTGGAGCGCTTCGCGGCGTCGGGGCGGGGCATCCTGCTGGGGACCACGAGCTTCTGGGAGGGCGTGGACGTGCCCGGGCAGCCGCTGCGGGGGCTCATCATCCCCAAGCTGCCGTTCAAGGTGCCCAGCGAGCCGGTGACGGCGGCGCGCATCGAGGCCATCGAGCGCGAGGGCGGCAACTCCTTCATCCAGTACATGCTCCCCCACGCGGCCATCCGGATGAAGCAGGGCTTCGGACGGCTGATCCGCAGCCGCGAGGACTTCGGGGTGGTGCTGGTGCTGGACGGAAGGATCGTGCGCAAGAGCTACGGCCGCTACTTCACGGAATCGCTGCCGCCCGCGCCCATCGTCAAAGGTCCGTGGCGCGTGGTGAAGGACGCCATCCTGCGCCACTACGGCGAGCGGATGCCCGCGCGGCAGGTGGGGTAGGAGGTGCCCGAGCGGTCGGAGTCCCACGAACTGGAGGCAGAGGCGCGTCTCCGGCTGGTCCAGGCGTTTACCCGCGCGGGATGGACGGTCGAAGACCTGCACCAGGATTACGGTGAAGACCTGCTCGTGCGGATCTTCAAGGACCGGCAGGCCACCCCCCTTTCCTTCTTCATCCAGTCGAAAGGCAGCAGGCGCATACGAACGGGCGGCGGCCCCGGGGGATGGGCATCGACCCGGATTCGCGCGGACCACCTGCGCCAGTGGGCCAGCTTCGCCATCCCCGTCTTCGTGACGCTGTACGACGCGGAGTCTGGCGTGACGTACTGGGAGAACGTCGAATACTTCATCGAGCACGGCGGCGGCCGGGGGGCGCTGCGTACGAGGCAGAAGACCGTGTCGTTCCGGATCCCGCTGGACAACCGGCTCGACCGTGACGGCATCCGGCGCATCCACAACGTCACGCGGGACCGGTTCCGGCGGTACCAGTCCGAACGTCTCGCCTCGGAGGCGCTGATCGACATCCTGGAGGAGAACACCGACCTGCACGTCAGCGAGCTCGACGTCGCGAACGAAACCATCATTCTCGAACTGCCGGACGGCGGGGCGGAGTTCTGGTTCTTCGGCCACACCGCCGAAGTGTACCACGCCCAAGCCGGTCTGGCCGGCGGCTCTCCCGACGAGCTCGTCAAGCGCGACCTGCTGGAAGGGCACCTGCCACGCCCGGAGCGGAGCGAGGACGGGCGGGTGAGGCTGGTGGACGGGGCTGGGGTGGAGGTGGCGGCGTTCGAGAGCGAGTATGCGTGGAAGCAGGCGCAGCGCGCGGAGAGCGAGCTTTACCCCATCGAGGACATGGCGCAGGGATACACGCGGCTCGGCGAGATCGCGCGCTCGGTGGAAAGCCTCGAAGAAGTACTTGCTTCGCTGAAGCGCGACCCGGCGAAACCGGACCTGGAGGAATTCCGGAAAGCCTCGGAGCTGATCCGGGATATCCGGGAGCGGTTCGCGTCTCTTCCCGTGCTCGGAGCCCGGCCGGACCCGCGGCGGTGAGGGCTTCAGCGCGAGCTTCGCGGGCGGCAGGCCGGCTCCGGGCCACACTCCCGGAAATCGGGCGGGAAGAGCCGGCTCTCACGCGCGTGT
>DATABT010000190.1:0-3091 GCA_036259455.1 Longimicrobium sp.
GGTGGAGCCGGGGCAGCGGCCGGAGTTCCAGGAGATCACCGTCGTGCTGCGCGGCATGCTGCGCGTGGAGCACGAGGGCGGCGCTACGGAGGTGCGCGCCGGGCAGGCCATCGTGCAGCACCCGGGCGAGTGGGTGCGCTACAGCACGCCCGAACCCGGCGGCGCCGAGTACGTGGCCGTCTGTCTTCCCGCCTTCTCCCCCTCCACCGTCCATCGCGACCCGGCCTGATCCACCGGCTCGAGGGGGACTGGGGGACAGGGGGGGACAAGGGGACAAGGGGACAAGGGGACAAGGAGTAACCGGGAGGACAGCGCGGGATCGAACCTCGTGCGCCCGGTCTCCTTGTCCCTCAGTTCCTACGCCTCGTCGCGATGCACCGCGGCCGGCGAGAACGCCGGCAGACACACGGCCACGTACTCGGCGCCGCCGGGTTCCGGCGTGCTGTAACGCACCCACTCGCCCGGGTGCTGCACCACGGCCTGTCCGGCGCGCACCTCCAGGGCGCCGCCCTCGTGCTCCACGCGCAGCATGCCGCGCAGCACGACGGTGATCTCCTGGAACTCCGGCCGCTGCCCCGGCTCCACCCACCCCTCCGGCGACTGCATTCGCGCCACGCTCACCTCCGCGTGACCGCTGTTCACGCGGCCGGCGTACTCCTCGATGCGCTTGGGCTTGTTGCCCGCGGCCTCGATGACGGACGGGGCGGGGATCAGGGCCGGCATGGTCGAAGGGGGGACAGGGTACAGGAGCTGGGGTAGAGGGGTCCGATCCGACCGAAGCGCCTCGACGTCATCCGAGGAAGCGCTCACACGGAACTCGAACCGCTGCAATTCTTTGCGGCGCGGCCGAAGTACATTCTCGCCCCCCACCGGGAGTCCGGATTCCGCGCGAATGCCGGCCCCTCGGTCGGGCCAGCAAGGTCCTTCGGTCGCCGCCACGCGTCACCGCAAGAGCAGAGGACCGAGCGGCGGCTCCCTGAGTGGAAAGCAACTCCGGGCGGACCCGGAGTGAGAAAACGGGTCACCGGCACGGGTGAGTAGATTTCTCAGTCGGCGCCACGGGTTCCTGCACCGGGGGCGATCACGCGGGCGCCTCCTTCGAAATGACGGTCGCGGCGTGGGCGGCGTTCATGGTACACGGTGCGCCCAGCGCCGAAAGATGTCGGCGGGTTTTCTATCGCACCGATTCGGCCTTGGCGACGGGGAAGGCGCGGGCGTGCCACGACTCGCGTAGCGGCTTCTCCCATCCGCCGCCGCGCAGCTCGCCCACGGTGCCGATGGTGTTGTCGAACACGAGGGTGTCTTCCGTCACCCCGCCGGCGGCGGCGCGCTGGCGAAAGGCGGGGCGCGGCGCGGCCTGGATCTCCCCCGACTCGTCGCGGAAGTAGACCAGCGAGCCGTCGCGCATCGCCACGCCCATCTCCGCCTCCAGCTCGCCCAGGCTGCGGAAGAGCGTGTCGATGGAGCAGCCGCTCACGCCCGTCGCCCGCTCGTCCGCGCCGATCAGCAGAAAGCGCCCGTGCCGCAGCTCGCGGCCGCCCAGCACCGGCGCGCCGTGCGCGGCCCATCGCGCCAGGAACGCGTCGGCGTGCGCGAGCAGCGCCTGCTGCCGTGCCTCGTCCAGCGGGCGCGCGGCGGCGAACACCCACAGGCGGGCGTCGTCGGGAAGTCGGTCGAAGGGGACTGCGGGCATGGGCTCCTGCCGGTAAGGGTTGCGCCTCGCAATCTACAACGCCGCGCGCCACCGCTCCAGCGCGCCCGCTGTCGCCCCGGCGCCGAAGCCGTTACGTTTCAGGTGGATACACGGTTTTTCATCCTCCCCATCCATCGACCCGCAACGTGAGCGTGGACCGGCGCAGCACCCCAACGTACCGCATCGGCAGCAGCCTGGCGGCCGTCTCGGCCGGACTGCTGACGTGGCTGTTCTGGTACATCCCGCTCGCACTGCTCTTTCAGTTCTCGCCCGCCGTCGCCATCGCGGGAATGGTGGGGCTGACCGCGCTCTTTCTGCGCGCGTACGCGCTCCCCGGCCGCTGGGGCGCGCGGGCACGGGCACGATCGCGGGTGCGGGGGATGGGACGCGCGTGGCCGTGGGTGGTGCTCACGGCGCCGGCCATGGTGGGGGTGTCGCTGGGGATCTGGAGCGTGCTGCTGGCGCTCGGGATGGCCCGGGAGATCGAGTTCGCGGAAGAGGTGCAGAAGTTCCTGGACCGGCCCGGCGGCGAGCTGGCGTTCTACCTGCTGGCCGTGCTGGTGGCGCCGCTGCTGGAAGAGTTCGGGTTCCGCGGGTGGATCCAGCGCCCGCTGGAAAAGCGCTGGGGCGCCCAGGCGGCCATCGCCGTGACGGCGGTGCTGTTCGCGCTGGCGCACCTGGAGCCGCAGGCGGTGCCGGTGCGGCTGGCCGCGGGGCTGGTGCTGGGGCACGCGGTGTACGCCACGCGCTCCATCTGGGCGGGCGTGGCGCTGCACGTGTCGTGGAACGCGGGGGTACTGGCGTTCGGGACCGCCCTGCCGGACTTCGACCCCACCGGCAAGGGGTGGCGCTGGGCCGCGCCGGCCGCCGGGGTGGCGGTGCTCAGCCTGCTGTGGAGTGCGTGGACCGTACGAAAGATGCAGGACGTGGCGGGGCGGGCGCGCCCGGAAGGCGGCACGGCGGCGCGGGGCCGCCCCGTGGAAACATCGTCCTGAGCATCCGTTACGCCGGGTCTACGGGCATCTCGGAGGCAAAGCGGTTCTGCAGCTCCTGCATCCACGCCGGACGCGCCTTTCCGCTCTGGTCGTAGCCGCGGCCCACGCACTCCAGCAGGCACCCCGCCGTGTCGCGCCGCGGGTCCGGCGCCAGGTCGTGCACCAGCACGTTCAGCGCGGCGTTCGCGTCTTCCAGCCCCACGTTTCCGCTCTGCACCGCCGCGTACTGCACGTACCAGCTGCGCAGCCGCCGCAGCGTGGGCGAGTACGGCGCCGTTCCCTGCAGGAACTTCTTCAGTCCCGTAGGGCTCATCCCGATCTCCCGCGCTACGCTGCGGAGCGACGTGTTCTCCACGCGCGCCGCGGCCGTCTCGCGCAGGTGCTTGGTGGTGGCGCTTCGGGG
>DATABT010000191.1:0-5407 GCA_036259455.1 Longimicrobium sp.
AGCTCCCGCTCGGAGCCATCATCTCTGCGCTCGCCACTCTGCTCATCATCACCTTCTTCGTGACCTCGGCTGACTCGGCCACCTTTGTGCTGGGCATGATGTCCTCGGAGGGGCGGCTCAACCCATCGAACCGGGTGAAACTGACCTGGGGCGTGCTGCAATCCTCGATCGCGGCGGTCCTGCTTCTAAGCGGTGGCCTGGAGGGGCTGCAAACGGCCTCCATCGTGGCGGCGGCCCCCCTCGCGGTCATCATGGTGCTCATGTGCGTCTCCCTGATGCGGGCGCTTCGGGAAGAGAGCCGACTGCACCGCAAGCGTGAGAAGGAACGGCGCCGAAAACTGGATGTACTGCTGGAGGCGGAGACTCGGAACCTCTGAGATTCGACTCGACTGTCCCGCGGAGGCGACGCGAGCGCGAGGAGACTGGGCGGGATGATCGCCGGCCGCGCCGGGAGAGCGCTCACGCAGGTATGGTTCAGGAGCTGGCGGGACGGTGATCGGCGAGTCGGGCGCCCGGAGATATCGGGCATCCGCCGTTCCCCCGGCGAACACCTTTACGTTCGCGGACGACGGGATCTACTTCGACACCGGATCGTCGAGTCCCACAGTGCCCTGGTCCACCAGGCGGAGGATGCCCACGGCGATGACCGGCTTGGTCATGGAGTAGATGCGGAAGATCGTGTCCGGGCGCATGGGCGTGCCGCGCGCCAGGTCCATCCGGCCAAAGGTGCGCTCGTACCGGATGCGGCCGTGGCGGGCGATCACGGCGTAGATGCCGCTCACCTAGCCCGAGTCGACGAACGCCTGGAGAGCGGGGTCGATCCGGTCGAGCGCCGCCTGCGAAAGACCGAGCGTTTCCGCGCGCGCTATGGGCAGCGCGCGCGTTCTGCTCGCGGCGCAGGCGGCGAGCGCGCCCATGCACGCGATCGCGACAGCCGTCCTCAGGAGGCTTGGCTTACCTCGTAGTGGCCCTGCTCGTAGCCAAAGCTCCCCGCCATCCCGCAGCATCCGCTGTCCAGGATGCTGAACTCCAGCCCCTCCACCTTGCTCAGCACCTGGCGCGTGGGCTCCATACCGACGAGCGCCTTCTGGTGGCAGTGGCCGTGCACGATGACGCGGCGCTCCAGGCGGCCGGGTGGTCACCAAGCGTCACCGATTTCCACAAGTGGCTCGCCAGCTTCGAGCATCGGAAGAACGGAGGGCAAAGCTTGGGTGAGAAGCACCTTCAGCCGCGCATTCGACGTGTTGCCTGAGCGCAGCCAGATGATTTGCGGAGGAGGGCCATGGTGCTGAAGCAGTTCCACGAAGTCGCTGTCCTTGGTCATCACCACGACGCCAGCGGCCCGTGCAGCAGCAAAGATGTCGGGATCTTCTGCGTCCCGGAGGCCGAGGTCACGAACGGCGAACGCATCCAGGTCGAAGCGCATCCGCAGCCACACCGCGATGGCTGGCGACAACTGCGCATCCAGCCAGAGAATCACGCCACGACCACCGGGTGATCGATGCGCCGCGACGCGAACCGGAGGCAGGCATCTACATCTTCGGGCTCGAGGTCAGGCAACTCGTCGACCACCTGCTCCCTGCTCAATCCAGCCGCTAGCAGGTCCAGCACGTCAGTGACGCGAATGCGCATCCCGCGAATGCACGGGCGCCCTCCGCACTGGCGCGGGTTGACCGTGATCCGATCCATCACGTTCATCTCTCAACTCCGGTTAAAGATCCAGAGCAAAGGTAAACCAGGCGAACTCGTGCGCCAAGCAATCCACGCCGGTGGTTACCCCGCCATCGCCAGCAACTCCGCCGTGTGCAGGCTGCGACGGTTGTCGCAGAAGTCGGCGATCTGGTGTCGGCAACTGAAGCCGGGGGCGACGACCAGGTCATCCGTAGCCGTACCGCGCACCGCGGGGAAGAGCACGCGCTCGCCACAGGCCTGGCTCACCTCGTAGTGGCCCTGCTCGTAGCCTAACGAGCCCGCCATCCCGCAGCATCCACTGTCCAGGATGCTGAACTCCAGCCCCTCCACCTTGCCCAGCACCTGGCGCGTGGGCTCCATGCCGACGAGCGCCTTCTGGTGGCAATGGCCGTGCACGATGGCGCGGCGCTCCCCGCGGCCCTCAGTTGCCATGCGGTCCATTGATGAACTTCTGCCAAGCTTCGGCGGACTTCGCCACAGTAAGCCCGTTGTGGCCGCAGTCTACGCCAAACAGAATCTCCGTCACACGAGCCACAGACATGCCAACATCTCGTGCGATGAATCCATACAAGTACTCCTGAACCGGTGCGGGATCTGCTTCGATTCGCTCGTTAAGATACTCCTCCAAGACGGCCGCATCATCGTTGTACTGAGCTACTTTGCGCCGCATAGAATCGTTGCGGCCGCGGTAAGGTTTCCTTGGTACCGAGATAGGATAAATCTTCATTGCGTCCCGTCCGAACGTTGATGATCGAGCCGTGTAGGTTCGAGATTCACCCCGCCATCGCCATCAACTCCGCTGTGTGCAGGCTCCGGCGGTTGTCGCAGAAGTCCGCGATCTGGTGGCGGCAGCTGAAGCCGGGGGCAACGACCAGCTCCTCGGGCGCCGTGCCGCGCACGGCGGGGAAGAGCACGCGCTCGCCGCAGGCCCGGCTCACCTCGCAGTGGCCCTGCTCGTAATCGAAGCTGCCCGCCATCCCGCAGCATCCGCTGTCCAGGATCGGAACCACCTCCGACAGCACGTCCGCGTGAGCTCACTACCGCTAATCTATCATCTCCGGTCGAACTCGCCATCCGGCGCCGATACGGCCCGCTCGGGCGCGCGGGTGGACGGTTGGGCGAACGACGCCTGAGCACGGCGCGGGGACACGCCACCGTTGGCACGTGGCTGTTCCGATCCCCGCAACCGCTGGTCCGCGGCCACCCGGCGGTGGCTCGCGTGCAGCCTGTCATCCCGGGTCGGTCTCCGGGCTGGGTCGCGGGACGACCCTGAACGCTACGGCTGCGTGTCCGGTCGGGCGATAGAACACCTTCTTCCCCTCCTGCCGGGTCTGCACCACCAGCCCCGCCTCCCGCAACCGCGCGAGGAGGCGGCTGGCGGCGGACTGGCTGAGCCCGGTCGCGTCGGCGGCCTGCGCGACGAAGAACTCACCGCCGCCGCGCTCGCGGGCGATCACCAGCAGGTGCGTGGTGTCGGGGTCGCCGATTCTGCGGCGGATGGCGTTCAGGTATCGAGGAGCGGCTGCATGGATGATCCTCTCCGCGGAGAGCGGGTGCACGCCGTCGATCCCGAGGGCGGCGGCGCAGGCATCGCCCAGCAGCCGGAGGAAGTTGCGGAGATCGCCGAGATAGAGCGAGTAGAGCCTCGCGGCGACCTCGGGCTCCACCGGTGGGACCACGGTGGTCCCGAGCGACAGGTGCGCGTAGCGCCGCCGCAACAGCTCGGCCACCTCCTCCGCGGAGAGCGGGTCCAGGACGACGGCGGCCGGGAAGATGCCGCCTACCTGGTCGTACCGGCGGAACACAGTCTCCTCGACCCCCGCCGCCCCTACGAACAGCCAGTGCGCCCCGGGAAGGAGGAGCGTGTCCCGCACGTCGCGGAGGAGGCGCGCCGCGCGGAGGGCGTCGGGCTCGGCGAGGTTCTCGAGATTGTTGACGTGGACCAGGATCGGCTTCCCCGCGTCGCGCTCGGTGCGGGCGAGGGCTTCCTCGAGCACCGGATGCAGCGAGCCGGAGGGTGCCTCCGCCGCGATCCGCCCGCCCTGGTACTGGATGCCCACGGGACCGGGGTTGAAGCCTGCGCCCACCGTGTCCTCCCCCTCCACCAGCCGTGCCGCGGTCGTCCAGAAGTCGCCGGCAGGGAGGTCGAGGAGCGTCCGGATCCGGAGGATCACCCGCAGCACGTCCGCCGTGAAGCCAAGCGCCCCGGTATCGCCCGTGATCCGCACCGGCTCCGGGTGCGAGAGCATATGCGGCGCGAGCTCTGCCTTGAGCTTGTTCGCGAGCGACGTCTTGCCCAGCCCTGCCTCGCCCTCCACCAGCACCCGCGTGCTCGGGGATCCGCCGAGCTGCCGCAGCAGGAGGCGCAGCTCGGCGTCGCGGCCCACGTGCAGTGAGACGGGGTACAGGGCACTGGGATCGGCTCTCAGCTCCGCCTGCAAGAAGGGGTCGGACGCCAGTCCGAACGCGCTCCACAGGGTGGGTGCTGCCAGGGGTGCCGGAAGCGCTTCCGGAGCCGTGGTAGCGGGGAGCGATCTCTTCGTCATCGGGGTCGGCCCTCCACGATGCGTGGGGCGGGTGAACGACGCATGATGCGCATGATGCGCAAGTCACGCATCATGCGCGCAGGCCGAGGGCGACGCATGATAGGGAATACGTGGCGGCACACCGTTGGGAGTTGCGCGCTGGGGGAGCGCGTGGGGTGAAGCGCCGCCACCGGGCGATGATTCAGCCAGTTCGGGCGCGCGGGCGGCCGGTTGGGCGAACGACGCTTGAGCACGGCGCGGGGACACGCCACCGTTGGCGCACGTGGCTGTTCCGTTCCCCGCACCCGTTGCGATCGATGAACCATTCTCTCAGCCGTCTCCTGATCCCCCTGCTGCTCACGCCCGCGCTGGCGTCCGCCGCCCCCGCGCAGGGGCGGCCCGAGGTCGCCGGCAACTGGCTGGTGCGCGTGGAAGGCCCGCAGCCGTTCACGGTGGTGCTGTCGGTGGATGAGCACGCCGGCGTGCTCACGCCCCGCGCCCTGTCCAGGGTGCAGACCATCGTGCCCACCTCCGCCTCGCGGACGGATTCGGGGTTCGTGGCCCACGCGACGGCGTGGGAACGCGAGAACACGCTGGACGTGGCCGTGCGCGGCGATTCGCTGCGGGGCAGTTGGAGCGCCGCCGGCCAGGCGCCCCTCCCCGCGTCCGGCGTGCGCCTGCCGCGCGAGACGCTGGCGCCGTTGACCGGGACGGCGGTGTTCGACAGTGTTGTGGGGGTGCTGGAACGGCACTTCTACGATCCCGGGTACAACGGCGCGGACTGGACGCGGCTCGTGGCCGAGGCGCGCCCCCGCATCGCCGCCGCCCGCTCAGACGGCGAGGCGTACGCCGTCATCAGCGGGCTCCTTCGCGCGCTGGGCACGTCGCACCTGAACTTCACCGCCGTCCCGCGCGTCCCGCGGCCCGCCGCAGCGAACACGACTGCCGCACCCGCGCCGGCCGCATCCGCCCCGTCCGTGAGCTGGCAGGTCCTGTCGCCGTCGATGGGATATCTGCGCATCGCCAGCTTCGAACCGTCCGGCGAGTCGCTGCCGCCGGAGGTGGCGCGGATGGACAGCGCCTTCGCGGAGATGGCGGGGCTGCCGGCCATCGTCATCGACCTGCGCGGAAACGAGGGCGGCTCGGTGGACCTGGCCTACCGCCTGGGGCAGCACCTGCACGCCGCGCCC
>DATABT010000192.1:0-3720 GCA_036259455.1 Longimicrobium sp.
CCCAACCTCCCCCAGACCTGGGGGAGGTCGCGCGCGCGTCGAGCGGGAGGGGGCGCTCGCGCGGCACCCTCCATCACGCTACACGATCAGCCGACTCTGATGACCGATATCACGACCACCGCCGCCGCCACCCCCGAGCCCCTCGCCCCGCCCGTGGACCTGCTGGCCATCGCCGCGCACCGCGACGACGTTGAGCTGCTCGTCGGCGGGACGATGGCCAGGACGGCGGCGCAGGGGTACCGCACCGGCATCCTGGACCTGACCGCGGGCGAGCGCGGCACCGACGGCAGCGCCCACCTTCGCGGCGAAGAGGCCGGCGCGGCGGCGAAGATCCTGGGCGTCACCGCGCGGCGCAACGCGGGGCTCCCCGACGCGGGGCTGGAGAACACGCCCGAGACGCGGCGCATCGTGGCGGCGTTCATCCGCGCGTTCCGGCCGCGCGTCGTCATTCTGCCGTACATCACCGGCCGTCACCCCGACCACCGCATCGCCTCGCAACTGGCGTACGACGCGAGCTTCCTGGCCGGCCTCGCCAGGCTCGACGCGCCGGGCGAGCCGCATCGCCCGCACAAGCTGCTGTACGCGCTCGCCTATCGCGAAGATCCGGTCAAGCCCAGCTTCGTGGTCGACATCACCGACTTCATCGAGACCAAGATGCAGGCGGTGAAGTGCTACGGCTCGCAGTTCGACGGCAAGACGTGGGGCGGCGAGGTCTACCCCGGCGGCGACCGCCCGCTCTACGACCAGGTGCGCATGCACGCGGCCCGCTACGGCTCGCTCATCCGCACCGCGTACGGCGAGCCCTTCTACGTCACCGAGACCATGCAGGTGGACGACGTGGTGGGCCTCCCCGTCCGCAGCATCTGATGGCCGATCCGCCGGCCGTCCGCATCGCCCACGTGGAGCTGGTGGTGATGGACATGGCCGGCACCACCGTCCACGACGCCGGCGAGGTCCCCGCCGCGTTCACCACCGCCCTCGCGGCGCACGGCATCGCGGTTTCGGCGGATGAGATCGCGGAGGTGCGCGGCGCCTCCAAGCGCGAGGTCATCCGCCGCCTCGTCGCCCTGCATCGCCCCGATGCGCCGCCCGGCCTGGCGGACGAGGCGTTCGATGGATTCCGCGCGGCGCTGGCGGAGCGCTACCGGGCCGGCGTCCGCGCGGTGGACGGCGCGGAGCACGTGTTCGGCTGGCTGCGGCGGCACGGCGTGCGCGTCGCGCTGAACACCGGCTTCGACCGCGCGATCACGGAGCTGCTGCTGGATGCGCTCGGCTGGCGCAATGCGGTGGACGCCGTCGTCTGCGGCGACGAGGTGCGCGCGGGCCGTCCCGCCCCGTACCTCATCTTCCGCGCGGTGGAGGCGGCCGGCGCCACCTCCGTGCACCGCGTGATGAGCGTGGGCGATACGGAGCTGGATCTGCGGGCCGGATGGAACGCGGGCGTGGCGTGGAACGTGGGCGTGCTCAGCGGCGCGCATCCGCGCGAGCGCCTGGAGCGCGCCCCGCACACGCACCTGATCGACAGCGTGGCGTCGCTGCCGGATTTGTGGTGACGAGCTGAATCCCGAATCGATTTCCTGAGTCCTACGGCGCTGCGCGCATCCTGGACCACGAAAAGTCGCCCCCTCCACGTCTGTCATTTCGAAGGAGGCGCCCGCGTGATCGCTGCCGGTGCAGAAAACCCCTGGCGCCGACTGAGAAATCTGCTCACCCGTGCTGGTGACCCGTTTTCTCAGTTATTTCCGGCTACGGGACGAGTCGACCTCACCCCTTCGCCCGTTCACAAAAAACGGGCGCGGGGATCCGGTAGGTTCACCCGCGCCCGAACGAGTTGGGACCGGCCTCCGTCGCGGTTGGAAGTCCGCGGTATCCCGCGGTTCCATGCGTGCTCGATTGCTCGGCACAAGCGACTGTTGGAGACCGGCCCCTCGCACGGCAATATGCCACGGGCTACGCCCCGGCGCAATGAACTTCGATGATGAGCCGCTTCCAGCTGGGCACGTCGTTGCCGCGCACCCGCACCGCCGTGGCCCTGGCCGATCCGCCGCGCAGCAGCCAGGGCGCCAGCCACTTGTTGATCTCCGGCGGCAGGTGCCCCACGGGATCGCCGCCGCGCGAGTGAACCCATACCATCGGGTCCTCTTCCATCGGCGGATCGGGGATCAGGATCAGCTCGTCGCCCTGCGCCACCGTGTCCACGATCGCGGCGCGCGCCCCGAACACGGTGCCGTGCACGGTGGTGGTGAAGGTGGCCGGATGGCTCTCGGGAAGCGGAGGAATCATTCGCATCTGGCCCCGGGCGGCTCGGTGGTTCACCGGCGCAATGTACTGCGCGTTCCGTGCCCCTTCAAGACTTCCGTTCCCGCAGCCGGACGCGAGCGAAACCTAATCCGCGCTTGCGTTTATCAATGCGGTCCACCCGCGCCCGCCGAGCCGATGCCCGATCCCGTGTACCTGGACTACGCGGCCACCACGCCGCTGCGCCCCGAAGCGCGCGAGGCCATGCTGGACGTGCTGTCCGCGCGCTGGGGCAACCCGTCCAGCGTGCACCGCTGGGGCCGCGAGGCGCGCGCCGCGCTGGAAGACGCCCGCGCCCGCTTCGCCGCCGTCATCGGCGCGGCGCCGGCAGAGGTGTTCTTCACGCGCGGCGGCACGGAGGCCGACAACCTGGCCGTGCAGGGCCGCGGGCGGGTGGATGCGGGCCCCCTCGCCTGCTCCGCTATCGAGCACAAGGCCGTGCTCTCCGCGTCGAAAGCGGCGGCGGGGAATGCGGATCGCCTCCGCGTCATCCCCGTCGATGCGTCCGGCGTGGTGGATGTGGACGCGCTCACGGAGATCGTCCGAGACCAGCCGCCCGCGCTCGTGTCGGTGATGTGGGCGAGCAACGAGATGGGCGCCGTCCAGCCGGTGCGGCGCATCGCGGAGATCTGCGCGGAGGCGGGCGTCGCCTTTCACTCCGACGCCGTGCAGGCGCTGGGCAAGGTGCCGGTGCGGGTGGATGAGGTGGCCGTGGACCTGCTGGCCTTCAGCGCGCACAAGCTGGGCGGCCCGCGCGGCGCCGGCGTGCTGTTCGCGCGGCGCGGGACCCGGCTCGATCCGCTCCTCCACGGCGGCGGACAGGAGCGCGGCCTGCGCCCGGGCACGGAAGACGTCGCGTCCGCCGTCGCCTTTGCCGTCGCGGCGGAGCTTGCGGAGGCGGAGCGCGCGGAGACGATGGCGCGCGTCGCCGCGCTGCGCGACCGGCTGGAGGCGGGGCTGTGCGCGCGCATTCCCGCCCTGCGCATCAACGCCGCCGGCGCGCCGCGCCTGCCAACCATCAGCAATCTCTCCGTCCCCGGCGCGGACCCGGAGATGCTGCTGATGGCGCTGGACGTGGAAGGCATCGCCGCCTCGTCCGGCAGCGCGTGCAGCAGCGGCGCCGTGGAGCCCTCGCACGTGCTGATGGCGATGGGCCTTCCCGCGGAGGACGCCGGCCCGTCGGTGCGCTTCTCGCTCGGCCGCGACACGGTGGAGGCGGAGATCGACCGCGTGCTGGAGGTGTTTCCGCAGGTGGTCGCGCGAGTGCGAATGTAGGCGGGCCCTCTCCCCCGCCGGGCCTTTTCGCTCGTTCCTCGCGACGGCCGGCTCCCCCAACCCCGTGGAGGGGAGGTGGACTTCGATCGCGCATCGGCGGCGGTGCCCGTCCACCACCCCTCCACGGGGTTGGGGGAGCCGGCCGTC
>DATABT010000193.1:0-8286 GCA_036259455.1 Longimicrobium sp.
CGGGAATACGCGGGAATACGCGGGAATACGCGGGAATACGCGGGGATACGCGGGGATACGCGGGGATACGCGGGGATACGCGGGAATACGCGGGAATACGCGGGACTACGCGGTGATACGCGGGAATACGCGGGGATACGGAGGATGGTGAATTCCGCCGCCGAGGGCATATCCACCTGGGGAGTTTGCCCAATGCCGCCACTGATCAACCGGAGCGAACATGGGATACTTCGGACGTGGACGACCGTGTGGACGGAAGCATGAGCGTGTGCAGCCGTCCGATGTGCCCCTTGCCCGGCGAACCGCGCGGGGGGATCTTTGGGCGCGAACTCACCGCAACCGAGCCATCGATGCCCGCCGTATTCGAATCCGTGGTCGACCTTCGGTCCGATACGGTCACCCGCCCCACGCCCGAGATGCGCCGGGCCATCGCGGAGGCCGACGTCGGTGACGCCGTCCTGGGTGACGATCCCACGGTCGCGGAACTGGAGCGGTACGCGGCCGACCTGCTGGGGAAGGAGGCGGCGCTGTTCTTCCCCAGCGGGATCATGGCGAACTCCGCGGCGCTGCTGGTGCTTGGTCGGCCGGGCACCGAGGCTGTCATCGAGGCCGGCGGGCACATCCTGAACTACGAGGAGGGCGCCGGCGCCGCATGGGGCGGCATCCAGCTGCACGCGGTGCACACCTCGGACGGGCTGCTGACCGCCGAACTGGTCGCGAACGCCATCCGCCCGCCGTCGCCGTACCTGCCGCAGACCTCGCTGCTGTGCCTGGAGAACACGCACAACGGCGCCGGGGGGCGCGTGATGCCGCTGGACCAGCTGCAGGCCGTGGCCGTGGTCGCGCGGGAGCGGGGGATCGCCGTGCACCTGGATGGCGCGCGCCTGGTCAACGCCTCTGTTGCGTCGGGCGTTGCGATGGCGGATTTCGCGGCGCCGGTGGATACGGTGTCACTCGCCCTGTCCAAGGGGCTGGGCGCCCCCGTGGGGTCGATGCTGGCGGGAACCGCGGATGCGATGCAGCGCGCGTGGCGAGTCCGGCGACGGCTGGGCGGCGGAATGCGCCAGGCGGGAATCCTGGCGGCGGCGGCGTTGTACGGCCTGCGCAACAACCTTCCGCTGCTGGAGCAGGACCATCGCCGCGCGCGCGAGCTGGCCGCGCGGGCGGGGCAGATCGAGGGGCTGACCGTCGCCGCGCCGGAGACGAACATCGTGATGATCGACCTCGCGGAGCCGCGGCTGCAGCCGGCAGCGCTGCTCTCCGGGCTCGAACGGCGCGGCGTGCGGATGGCGCAGTTCGGGGCGCGGCGGCTGCGCGCGGTTACGCACCTGGACGTGACCGACGCCGGCATCGCGCGCGCGGGCGGGGCGCTGGCCGAGGCCGTTCGCGAGGCGCTGGGCTGAGCCTTCCGGGGCCGGACAACTTTCCGCAACGAAACCCTTGTGCGGCGGCGGCCGGTGCCGTAAACTTTCGCCTTATCTTCGGGAACGCACCCGCGTCCGCGGTGTATCCCTCGCACGGCCGCAAGCCGCTCCTGAGAGAGCACTCACCAGAGGAAGACAATGCCACCTGTCGACATCGCGGATGACAAGCGCAAGGCCCTGAACATCGCCGTGGGGCAGATCGAGAAGCAGTTCGGCAAGGGCTCGATCATGCGCATGGGGGTGAACGGGCCCAAGGTGCAGGTCGCGGCCATCCCGACGGGCGCCATCAACCTGGACGCGGCCATCGGCGTCGGGGGCATTCCGCGCGGCCGCATCAGCGAGATCTACGGCCCGGAGTCGTCCGGCAAGACAACACTCTGCCTTCACGTGATCGCCAACGCGCAGAAGAACGGCGGCGTGGCGGCGTTCATCGACGCGGAGCACGCGCTGGACATCGAGTACGCACGCAAGCTGGGTGTGGACGTGGACAACCTCCTCGTTTCGCAGCCGGACACGGGCGAGCAGGCGCTGGAGATCGCCGAGGTGCTGGTGCGCAGCAACGCGGTCGACGTGGTGGTGATCGACTCAGTGGCGGCGCTGGTGCCCCGCGCGGAGATCGAGGGCGAGATGGGCGACAGCCACGTGGGCCTGCAGGCGCGGCTGATGAGCCAGGCACTGCGCAAGCTGACGGGCGCCATCAACCGCTCGCAGACCACGGTGATCTTCACCAACCAGATCCGCGAAAAGATCGGCGTGATGTTCGGCAACCCGGAGACGACAACGGGCGGCCGCGCGCTCAAGTTCTACGCGTCGCTGCGCATCGACATCCGGCGCATCGGCAGCATCAAGGACCGCGACGTGCTGGTGGGCAACAAGACCCGCGCGAAGATCGTGAAGAACAAGGTGGCGCCGCCGTTCAAGCAGGCGGACTTCGACATCATGTTCAACGTGGGCATCGACCACTACGGCATCATCGTTGATCTGGGCGTGGAGGCGGACGTCATCAACAAGTCCGGCGCCTGGTTCAGCTTCGGCGACGTGCGGCTGGGCCAGGGGCGCGAGAACGCCAAGGCGTTCCTGCAGGAGAATCCCGAGCTTGCCGCGAAGGTGGAAGCGCAGGTGAAGGACGTGCTGGGAATGCGCGGCATCGCCGCGGCCACGGACGGAGACAGCGCGGACTGACCCGCGCCGGGAGACCGCGAGGACTTGGCTCCTCCCCGCTTTGGCGGGAGGAGCCTTTTCTCGTGGCGAGCCTCGCAACTCTGCCGTTACCCCCCTCTCGTGTGCTGTTGACGCGCCGTGGCCCGGCGGTAGGTTGTCGCGGCCGCGGTGACCGCGGCGCGAGTCCGGCACCGCGGTTGCCCACGCCGCGCGATGCCGATCTGTGGAGCGACCGCACGGCAGGCGTTCCCGATCCCCGCACCCGTCACACCGTGACACACGGGACACACGCAGAACCCCCGGGCCGGTACTTCTACGTCCTGGCGCTGACGGCGCTGGGGGTGGTGTACGGCGACATCGGCACCAGCCCGCTCTACGCCATCCGCGAATCTCTGGGCGAGCACTACGGCCTGCACCCCACGCGCGGCAACGTGCTCGGCGTTCTGTCGCTGATCTTCTGGGCGCTCGTCATCGTCATCTCCATCAAGTACCTCACGTACGTGATGCGGGCGGACAACCGCGGAGAGGGCGGAATGATCGCGCTGACGGCGCTGGTGGCGCCGCAGCGCAAGATGCGCCCCGGGAGCCGCCGCTGGGTGCTGGTGCTGGTGGGCCTGTTCGGCGCGTCACTGCTGTACGGCGACAGCATGATCACGCCCGCCATCTCCGTCCTGAGTGCGGTGGAGGGCCTGAAGGTCGCCACGCCGTTCTTCGAGCCGTACATCATCCCGATCGTCATTCTGATCCTGGTGGTGCTGTTCGCGCTGCAGCGCCGCGGGACGGCGGGGATCGGCAAGGTGTTCGGGCCGGTGACGCTGCTGTGGTTCACCACGCTGGGCGCGCTGGGGCTATACCAGATCGTGCGGCGGCCGGAAGTGCTGTGGGCCGTCAACCCGCTTCACGGCGCGCGATTCTTCGTGGAGAACGGTTGGGCCGGCTACTGGGTGCTGGGCTCGGTCTTTCTGGTCGTCACCGGCGGCGAGGCGCTGTACGCCGACATGGGACACTTCGGCAAAAAGCCGATCCGCTTTACCTGGTTCGCGCTGGTGCTTCCCGCGCTGGTTCTGAACTACTTCGGACAGGGCGCGCTCATCCTGGGGAACCCGCGGGCCATCGAGCACCCGTTCTTTCTGATGGCTCCGCAGTGGGCACTCTATCCACTCGTGGCGCTCTCCACGGCGGCGACGGTGATCGCGTCGCAGGCGGTGATCTCGGGCGCGTTCTCCCTTACGCGCCAGGCGGTGCAACTGGGCTATCTGCCGCGCCTGCGAATCGACCACACGTCGGAGCGGCAGATCGGGCAGATCTACATCCCGTCCATCAACTGGCTGCTGATGACGGCGTGCATCGGGCTGGTGCTGGGCTTCCGCACGTCAACCAACCTGGCCGCGGCGTACGGGGTGGCGGTGACCACGGACATGGTGTTCACCACCATCCTGTTCGCGTTCGTGGCGCGCAGCCACTTTGGATGGGCGCCGTGGAAGGTGGGGCTGCTGGCGGCGAGTTTCCTGGTGGTGGACCTGGCCTTCTGGGGCGCCAACATCGTGAAGATTCCGAACGGCGGCTGGTTCCCGCTGGTGATCGCGGCCGGGTTCTTCACGGCGATGACCACGTGGAAGATGGGGCGGCAGATTCTGGCGGACCGGCTGCGGGACAAGACGCTGCCCATCAACCTCTTCATGGTGGACCTGGAGGGGAACCGGTACACGCGCGTGCCGGGGACGGCGGTGTACATGTACGGCAACCCGGAGGGCACGCCGCCCGCGCTGCTGCACAACCTCATTCACAACAAGGTGTTGCACGAGCGGGTGGTGCTGCTGACGGTGGAGACGGAAGAGATTCCGCGGGTGGAGGACGACCAGCGCGTGGAGGTGGCGGAGCTGGGGCACGGCATCTACCGCGTGGTGCTGCGCTACGGGTTTACGGATGACCCCGACATCCCCAGCGCGATGGTCCTGGCGCGCGAGAAGGGGCTTACCTTCAAGCCGATGGAGACCAGCTACTTCCTGGGCCGCGAGACGCTGATCGCGTCCAGGAACCCGGGGATGGCGGCGTGGCGCGAGCAGATCTTCACAGTGATGTCGCGGAACGCGCGGAGCGCGACCTCATTCTTCGGGCTGCCGCCGAACCGCGTGGTGGAGCTGGGGGCGCAGATCGAGCTGTAGGGGACACAGGACAGGTTTCAGGGGGATCGAGGCGCGGGATCCCCCTGTTCGCGACCCCCCGCGGATGCGCCGGGGGTCGTTCCGTGGATGGAAACCGGCCCTGCATCCCCGTCCCGCGTACCCTGTAACCTGTCCCCTCTCTTTGCCGTAAGGGATCAACCGGTGCCCCAGCGCGGTACTAGGCCAGCCGCATCCCACACGGAACAGGAGACCAGAGCGGTGTTCGAGCACGTTGAGGGCATCCGGAAGAAGGACCGGCGCGGCACCCTGCCGGCGGCCGCGGCCGCGGCGATGGTGCACGTGTGCCTGATCGCGCTGCTGGTGTGGGGCGTCCGCAGCAAGGTGCTGCTGGCCAACACGGCGGGGGGAACGGGGCCGGCGCTGAACTTTCCCGAGGGAGGTGGCGGCGGGGGAGGCGGCAGCGGCGGCGAGGAGGTGGTGTCGTACGTGGACGTGGCCGCGCCGGAACCCGAGCCGGTGGTGGAGACGGTGCCGGAGGAGGACGTGCTGATTCCGCCCGAGCCCACGCCCGTCCCCGAGCCGCCAAAGGAGCAAGCGCCCAAGGCGGAGACGCCGCAGGTCCAGCCGCCCGTCGCGGCGCCGGGACCCGCCTCGCCCGGGGCGCAGTCGGGCACGGGCGGCGGAACGGGTACGGGGACCGGCCCCGGCGAGGGCTCCGGCGTGGGGCCCGGCTCCGGGAGCGGGACCGGGGGAGGCGACGGGAGCGGCGTGGGGGCGGGGACCGGGCCGGGGACCGGGGGGGGCAGCCGCCTTCGCCCGCCGGCGACGGACATGCTGCTGATTCCGCCGGACCGTCCGCGCGGCGTGCAGAGCCAGGCCGTCGAAATCGTGCTGCGCGTGGACGTGCGCGGTCGCGTGAAGGACGCGCGGCTCGCCGCCAGCACGGGGAACCGCGGCTACGACGAACGGCTGCGGCGCTGGGCGCTCTCCCTGGTCTTTCGCCCCGCGGTGGACCTGGATAGCAACCAGCCGCGGGAAGTGGACTACCCGGTGACGGTCGAGATCTGAGGAGTTTGGGAGATGGATTGCGCCGCCGCGGCTGGATGAGCCGCGGCGGCGTTGCTTTACTCGTCCGCGTCGTCGGGTGCGGCTTCGTCCAGCACGTCGCGGATGACCTCGGAATCGAAGCCGCGGCGGACCAGGAAGCCGTGCAGGCGGCGGCGCGCGCGCGCGGGCTCTTCGCCGGGGCGGGGGCGCCACTTCCCGGCGGCGCGGTGGGCCAGCTCGCGCTCGTCCGTCTCCTCGCCCTCCATGGTTTCGCGGATGGCGGCGCGGGCGGTCTCGTCATCCACCCCCCTGGCGCGCAACTCGTTGGCCAGGCGGCGGGCACCCTGCGGGCGCAGGCGCACGCGGTCGCGCACGAGGGTGCCGGCGAACGCGGCGTCGTCGATCATCCCCACCTCGCGCAGGCGGGCGATCACCTCCTCGCCGATCTCCGGCTCGTAGCCCTTCATCCGCAGGCGCCGCGCGAGTTCCGCGGCGCTGCGGGGGCGGATGGCGAGCAGGCGCAGGGCCGCCTCGCGCGCCTGCCAGGTCCGGTCGCGCCGCTCCAGATCCGCCAGCCGCGCTTCATCCACCATCTCTCCGACACGCAGGCCGGCGGCGAGCGCGATCTCGGCAGAGAGCCCCATACGGAACTCGCCGTCGATGAAGACGCTCAGGCGGTCGGGGTCGTGCTTCTGCGGCGGCAGCGAGGTGATTCTCATGGGGGACAGGTTACAGGGGACAGGTGACAGGGGGCAACTGGCCATCCGCCGATACCCCGTAACCGGTTCCCTGTCCCCGGTCTTCCGTCCGCACTTGTCGCCACCTGGGCCGCGGCTTAATCTAGCGCGTTCCATTCACCGACCATCCCCGCGAGGCACGTTGCCCCAGGACGCACCCCAGACGACCGCACCCGGGGCGCACCCCGCGATCTTTCGCGCGCTGCGCGAGCGCGAGTTCCCGTCCGTGGCGCGTGCGCCCTGGCTGAACGCGGCGTCCATGGGGCCGCTGCCGGAGCGGTCGCGGCGCGTGATGGAGGAATACAACCGCCGCCGGTCGGACGTCGGGTCCATGCGGGGCGCGGACTTCGAGCCGGTGCTGGCCCGCTGCCGCCGCGCCGCCGCCCGGCTGACGGGGGCGGACGAAGACGAGATCGCGATCCTCCCCAACACCAGCTACGGCATCAACCTGGCCGCGCAGTGCCTGCCGCTGGAGCACGGACGGCGCGTGGTGCTGAGCGACCGCGAGTTCCCGGCGAACGTGTACCCGTGGATGGCGCTGGAGCGGCTGCGCGGCACGCGCGTGGACGTGCTGCCGGCGGACGCGCGCGGCAATCCGGACGAGGCGCGGATGCTGGAGGAGGTCGCGCGCGGCGACGTGGGGGTTCTGGCCGTATCCGCGGTGCAGTTCACGGACGGGTGGGTGGCGGACCTGGAGGCGCTGGGCCGGGCCTGCCGCGCGCACGGCACTTGGTTCGTGGTGGACGGCATCCAGGCGGTGGGGCAGATGCCGGTGGACGTGCGCGCGTGGAACGTGGACGTGCTGGCGACGGGCGGGCACAAGTGGCTGTGCGGGCCGTTCGGCACGGGCTTCACGTACGTGCGGCGCGAGATCATCGAGCGGATGGAGCCGCACCTGATCGGCTGGACGTCGATGACGGCGTCGGCGGACCTGGAGCGCGTGCTGGACTATGAGTACGCCTTTGTGGAGGGCGCGCGGCGGTTCGAGGTGGCGACGCAGCCGTGGCAGGACTACGCCGGGCTCGGCGAGTCGCTGGAGTTGCTGATCGAGGCGGATCCATCGCGCATCCGCGAGCACGTGCTGGGGCTCATCGACCGGCTGGCGCGGTGGCTGGAGGCGCGCGGGATGGAGATCGCCAGCGACATGCGGCCGGAGCGGCGGTCGGGGATCTTCTCCTTTCGTCCCGCGAACCTGGCGGAGGCGTACCGGCTGCTGTCGCGGGCGGGAGTGGGATGCGTGGTGCGCGAGGGCGCGGTTCGCCTGGCGCCGCACCTGTACAATCAGCCGGAGGACATCGACACGGTGCTGGACGTGCTGGACGGGGTGGCCGGGTGAGGGGCTCGGGCGAGGAGGTGCGGGCGCTGGTGGAGGAGGTGCGCGACCAGCTTGCGCCCGACCCGCGGCTGGCCGTGTTCGAGGTGGAGGTAGAGGTCCGCGGCGGCACGGTGACGCTGGTGGGCGCCACCTCGGAGCCGCAGGCCGCGCAGGAGCTGCACCGGCGCGTGGCGGGGCTCACCGCCTGGGACGAGGTCGTGGACCGCGTGCAGCTGCTGCCCGAGGCGGAAGCGGACGAGCGGGTGCACGCCATCGTCTCGGCCGCCGTGGCGCCCATGCTGGCGGGGCCGAGGATCCAGACGACGCAGGTGTCGCAGGCGGTGCTGGGGAGCCGGCTGATCGTGTTCCGCCGCGATGGGCGCTGGCTGCAGTGCCGCGGAGCGGACGGCTACATCGGCTGGATCCACGCGGGCTACGTGGCGCTGATGGACGAGCAGCGCGCCCGCGCGGGGGAG
>DATABT010000194.1:0-1555 GCA_036259455.1 Longimicrobium sp.
CGCAGCGACGGCAGCCGGATCAGCCCGAAGGCCACCGCCAGCACCAGCAGGGGCACCAGGGCGAGCAACCAGGGGACGATCGCGTCCGTCCCGGGCTGCAGCAGGAACAGGGTGACGGCCAGCAGCAGGGTCGCGAACGGCTGTCCGGCATAGCGCCGGTACACCCGCGCCAGCCAGCGGTGAAACGCGCCGAAGAGGGCGAACAGCAGCACCACGCCCGGTACGTTGAAGTTCCAGTACGCCTCCGCCACCGCGCCCGGCGGCACGGCGGTGGCGCCGTAGCCGAAGAACACCTTCCCCGTCTGCCCGCCCACCAGCCGCGGCTTGTTCTCCCAGAGCTTGCGCGGCACGGGAAGGGTCACCAGGGCCAGGTAGCTGGAGCCGTAGAGGTGCGGCACCTCGTCCGGGACCCGCGCGAGCACGGGAAGGATGGGCCTGCGCGTGGTGCTGCGGGCCGTCATCTCGCCGGTCACGAAATCCCCCACCACGCCCACGGGAGACGCGCCCAGCTCGTACCAGGCGACCTCGCCCCGCCAGGTGGCGCGGCGAAACTCGCCGAGCACGCCCAGCAGCATCAGCGAGACGGTGCCCGCCACGACGATGCGTACCAGCGGGAGCTTGCGCGTGTGCGCCATCCACACGAGCAGGCCGATGATGATGGCGAACACCACGCTGGACCGGCTCCCCGTGCCCAGGAACACCATGGAGAGCGAGATGGACACGCAGGCCCAGAACAGCGGCACGCGCACCACCCCGCGGTCCGCGGCGAACCAGATGAGGCAGGCGTACAGCCCGAACGTGGGAAGCATGAGCCAGTAGAACTCGCCCGACAGCGCCACCGAGCGCGAGTCGCCCCACGACAGGATGTGCGCGTACAGGCCGCCCTGCCCCGACAGAAACACGGCAAACCCCGCCGCCGCCAGCACCACCGCGGTCACCACCTTCACCCGCAGGTACCGCGGCCGGGCAAAGCGCAGTTCCGGCGCCCGCGGAGCGGGGAGAAAGAAGAACCCGGCGTAGTACGCGAGCACCGCAAGGGTGGAGAGCACCAGCTCGAAGGCCAGCAGCCGCGCCAGCCCTTCGGGCCCGTAGCCGGGAAGGGCGATGTGCTGCTGCAGCCCGAACGCGTACAGGGGAAAGGCGCGCGCCATGGGCAGGAGCGCCATCACGCTGGTGAACACCAGAGGGTGGAACCACCCGTAGCCCGGCCGATAGAACAGCAGCGGCGCCGAGCGCACCACCGCGTACACCACCAGGGTGGGGATCACCCACTCCGCCCCCCGCACCTCATTCACCAGCGCCAGCGTCCCCGCCGCAAAGACGTACAGTGCGTACACCCAGAGCAACGCCACGCGGTGCCCGGGACGCATGGGGACCAGGGTCGCGGTCGCGGCGGACGTGGTGGGCGTGGCGACCCCGGCGGGCGGCGCCAGCGCCCCCGCCCGGGCGTTTCCCGCTCCGGCGAAGCCCATCAGCCCTCCGCCCGCGCGGCGGGCCCGATCACGCGCGGGATGGGCGCCACCGCGAACGGGCTCGCGCGGCGCGCGGCTCGCCC
>DATABT010000195.1:0-1719 GCA_036259455.1 Longimicrobium sp.
CTGGCGGCCGCCGCCACTCACGAGAACGCAACGGACGGGCGCCCCGGCGCCCCGGAGGAAGGATGACAAGACGGACACTGGTGGCCGCGGCGCTGCTGCTGGCGGCCCCCTCGGTGGCTGGGGCGCAGGAGCTCGCCGCCCCGCGGGCGGACAGCGTGGAGCTGTCGCTGGCCGAGGCGGTGCGGCGGGCGGTCGGACAGAGCGAGGAGGTGCGGCTGGCGCAGAGCCAGGTGCAGCTCGCCGACGCGCAGGTGACCGCCGCGCGCTCCGCGGCGCTCCCGCAGCTAAGCGGCACCCTGGGGTACACCCGCACCTTCGCCTCGGCGTTCAGCGGCGGGGGCGGGGGCTTCACCCTGCCGGACTCGCTGCAGTTCTCCCCGGACCCCAGCCTCCCCCTGGAGGAGCGGGTCCGCTACCTGGAAGACCGCGTCCCCACGGCCGCGCTCGGCGGGCTGGGGCAGCTCTTCGGAGACCTGCCCTTCGGGCAGGAGAACACCTACGTCGCGCAGCTGAACGGCTCGCAGCTCCTGTACTCCGGCGGCCGGGTGGGGGCGGCTCTCGACATCGCCCGCAACTACCGCGAGGCCGCGCGGCTCGGGCTGGCCGAGGAGACGGCCGAGATCGAGCTGCAGGTGCGCACCGCGTACTACCGCGCCCTGCTCGCGCAGCAGATCGAGGGGATCGCCGCGGCGGCGCTGGAGCAGGCCGAGGCGTTCCTGCGGCAGGAGCAGCTCCGGCTGAGCGCCGGCCGGGCCTCGGAGCTGGATGTGCTCCGCGCCGAGGTGGCGCGCGACAACCTGCGCCCGCAGCGGGTGGAGGCGCGCAACGCGGCCGAGCTCTCCACGCTGAACCTGAAGCGGCTGGTGGACGTGCCGCTGGCGCAGCCGCTGCGGCTCACCACGCCGCTGGCCCCGCCGCCGGCCGCCGAGCTGGGGCAGGAGCGGCTGGCGGCGGAGGTGAGCGTGGCGCAGCGGGCGGCGCTCGGGGCCGCGGAGCGCCAGGTGGCGATCCGCGAGCAGGCCGTCCGCGTCGCGCGCGGCGCCTTCCTGCCCAGCGTGTCCTTCAGCATGAACTACGGGCGGCAGCTCTTCCCGACGAGCACCTTCGCGCTGGACGAGCCCTGGCGCACCGACTGGACGGCCGGGTTGAGCGTGCAGGTCCCCATCTTCAACGGGGGCCAGCGCATCGCCGAGCTGCAGACGGCGCGGGTGGAGCGGGAGCGGGCCGAGCTCCAGCTCTCTCAGCTCCGCGAGTCGGTCCAGCTCCAGGCCGAGCAGGCCCGCGGCGAGCGCGAGCGGGCGGCCTCCGCCATCGCGGCCCGGGAGCGCACGGTGCAGGCCGCGCAGCGGGTGCACGACCTGACCGTGCTCCGCTACGACCAGGGGCTGGCGACGCAGCTGGAGGTGTCGCAGGCGCGGCTGGAGCTGCTCCAGGCGCGCAGCAACCTGGCGCAGGCCATCTCCGACTTCTACGTCGCGGACGCCGGGCTGGTGCGCGCCACCGGCGTGGCCGGGGCCACCGTGGTCCCCGCCACCCTCCCGGACGCCGCCGCGCCGGCGCAGCCCGGCAGCCCGCAGCCCACGAACCCGCAGCCGCAGGCGCCGGCCACGCCGGCCGCCCCGGCGCGCTGAACCGATCGACGGAGAACCACGAGATGATGCGATACAGGAAGGCCCCCCGCTCCGCGGGTCTGGCCGCGGCGGCGCTGCTGGCGCTGGG
>DATABT010000196.1:0-2865 GCA_036259455.1 Longimicrobium sp.
TTTCTTCCCATTCACTCGTCCGGCGCTGCGCAAACGCTGTCTCATGCAAGTCGTCCCGTGGCTGTCATTTCGAAGGAGGCGCCCGCGTGATCGCCGCTGGTGCAGGAACCCGTGGCGCCGACTGAGAAATCTACTCACCCGTGCTGGTGACCCGCCTTCTCGCTCCGGGCTCGCCGGGAGTTTCCTTCCATGCGGAACTTCCTGCACCGCCCGGGATCGCGCGGGCGCCTCCTTCGAAATGATGGCCGCGCGTGGCAGACTTTCTCCTCCGCGTCTTCGCGGGAGACCCCGGATCAATCCGGGCCGCAGCCGCCGGGGTTGGCGGGACCGGTGCAGATGCAGGTGCGGAAGCAGGTGAAGCCGAAACAGGTGCCCACCAGCGGATCGCACGTGTGCGCCCGCGGATTCGTCGGCACGTGCGCCATCACCGTTCCGCGCTCCGTCTGCGCCGGCGCGGGCTCGAAGCTCTCCACCGCCAGCGCGTCGGCGTCCAGCCGCAGCTTTCTCATCATCCACCTCCGCGATTGAGGGATGAATGGGTGCGGCGGCATCATCCGCCGCACGGCGCACGCTAATCCGCACACGCGGTGGCGGCAATCAAACGTACGTCGCCCCGGCTGCCGCTGGTTCGGCATCCGGCGCGCGCCTATGTTGTCGCAATCCAGATGCTCCCCTCCGCATCCTCAGAAACGGCGAGACCAATGCAGGCGCCCCACCCTTCCGAAACCGAGAGTCCCAACGCGGCCCGCATCTACAACTACATGCTGGGCGGCTCGCACTGGTTCCCCGCGGACGAGGCCGCCGCGGGATACATGGCGTCGCTGGTGCCGTCCACCGCCAAATGGGTGCGCATGCTGCGCGACTTCCTTCAGCGGGCCGCGCGGCGGGCGCACGGTGAGGGGCTGCGGCACTTCGTGGACTTTGCCTCGGGCCTGCCCACGGACGACCACATCCACGGCGTGGTGGGCGATTCCAGGGTAGTCTACTCCGACGTGGACCCGTACACGCTGCGGGTGGCCCGCGAGCTGGTGAAGGACCTCCCCAACGTGATCTACCTGGAGCACGACGTGCGCGACCCCGTGGCGCTGCTGGATTCGCCACGCGTGGCGGAGTTCCTGGGTGGAGAGCGGCGGCTGGCGCTGGGACTGAGCGGCGTGAGCGTCTTTCTGTCCCCCGACGAGCTGCGGCGCGTGTTCCGTGACCTGTACGAGTGGGCGGCGCCCGGGTCGCGGCTGTACGTGACGTACGAGACCCGGCTGCCGGGGATGATGACCCCCAGGATGGAGCAGTTCATCGACATGTTCCGGCAGGTGGGCTCGCCGTTCTACCTGTACACGCTGGAGGAGTGCGTGGAGATGAGCGCGCCGTGGCGCATCCCGGAAGGCGGCCTTCCCCGGGTGGCGGATTTCCTTGGCCTGCCGCCCGGGCACATCACGGAAGAGGATCGCGAGGGCGTGGGCCTGGAGTTCTACGCCGCCATCCTGGAGAAGCCCTGAGCGCCCCGTGCTCCCGATGACGTCCCCATCCATTCCGCTATTCCCTATTCCCTATTCCTTATTCCCTATTCCCTATTCCCTACTCCCTCCAACCATCTGGCGCCGGACGTGCGGAACAGCACCGACGGGGCACACGATCACGGTCGGGGACGGGAGGCGCGGATGGAGAGACGCTACGAGTTCGACGGGGCGAAGGTGCGGGCGCTGGTGGAGGAGTCGCGCGCGGCTTCCGAGCGGCTGATGACGGAGGCGCAGCGGTACGTGGCCGCGGGGATCGACCTGCACGCCGAGCAGGCGGAGTGGAACGGCGAGGTGGATCACCCCGGCACCGGCGCCGAGCCGGGGGTGTGGCTGATGAACGACCGCGGCGTATACCTGCGCAGCAACGCGAAAACGCGCGACGAGAGCTCGGTCGCGTACGCCCACGGCTTTCGCGGCGACGTGCCCGTGGGCGACGAACCGACGTGCGAATTCATCTCCGCCGCCACGCTGGACCCCGTGCGCGCCGGCGACACCCTGGTCGTCACGCTGGACGAGCGGAAGGTCCGCCTCTCCCTCGTCCGCCCGGACTGAAAAAACCTGACTCACACGGAGCTCTCGGAGCCGGCACGAGCATAACTCCGTTGGCTCCGTGTGAGGGCCCATCTCTTCTTTCCCTGCCACGATCTCCCGAAGACCCGCATCGCCGCCCGATGCCCGCGCGCCGCGCCACCCCCGAAGACATCCTCGCCCCGCTGCCGGACGACGTGCGCGCGCTGGCGGAGGAGTTGCGCTGGATGGTGCGCGAGATGGTGCCGGGGGTGGAGGAGCGCGCGAACGCCGGATGGAAGGGGCTGGGGTACCACGACGCGCAGAGCGGCTACTTCTGCGGCATCTTTCCGCGCCCGCCGGCCGTGCGCCTGCTGTTCGAGCACGGCGCCGCGCTCCCCGATCCGGACCGCCTGCTGATGGGCGATACGAAGCAGGTGCGGTGGATCGAGTTGCGCCCCGGCGAGCCGATCCCGCGCGAAGGCATCCGGCGCCTGGTGGACGCCGCCCTGCTGCACGGCGCCATTCGCTGAATGGCCATGCTCTGGACGTGACCCGCGGTTCTCGGTGCGGGTGAAGGCTGAACGCATGAAGTCGCAGCCGCGATTCTCCCAGTCGCTGGCGAACGCGGCCTGCGGCGGTCAGGCAAATGGATGCGGGAGGGCGCGGAGGGGGTGGAGCGGTTTCGGCCCCTCCGCGCCATCGCGTTTTTTACGCCTTGGCGAGAAGGAAGCTTTGAAATTATGGCGTGCGCGGAGCCGGTGGACGTGCTACATTGGACGTGGCCTGCCCCGGCGTGCATCCCTCGATCCACCGGGACAGGCGCACCCCCCCGATCCCC
>DATABT010000197.1:0-21231 GCA_036259455.1 Longimicrobium sp.
GTGCGGCCGCGTGGGACCCGGTGGACGGCTGGTTCTACGACGTCCGCTGGCGCACGGGCGCGCGCGTCTCCGACCGGCCCACGATGGCGGCCGCCGCGGCGATGTACTTTGGCGTGGCGACGCCGGAGCAGGGGCGCGCCGTGGCCGCGCGCCTGGAGCGCGACTTCCTCCGCCCCGGCGGATTCGTCACGACGCGCATTCGCACGGGCCAGCAGTGGGACGCGCCGAACGGCTGGCCGCCGTTGCAGTGGATGGCCATCGAGGGCGTGCGCCGCTACGGCCGCGCGGACCTGGCGGACACGGCGCGGTCCCGCTGGCTTTCACTCAACCGCCGCACCTTCCGCGCGACGGGGCGGATGATGGAGAAATACGACGTGGAGGATCCCACCCGCGAAGCCGGCGGCGGCGAATATCCCACGCAGGACGGCTTCGGCTGGACCAACGGGGTCGCGTTGGCGCTCGCGGCGCAGGAGAGGATGACGCGCATCCATCAGCCTACGGTCAGAACCGCCGGGCGGCGCTGATCTGTCATTTCGAAGGAGGCGCCGCGTATACTCTCCCGCGTGGAGAACCCGGTGCGCCGACTGAGAAATCTACCGTCCGCTGCTGGTGGCCGGTCGCCGCGCTCGATACTCGCCCACCGGGCGGCACAGGCGAAACCGTGTCATTTCGAAGGAGGCGCCGCATATACTCTTCCGTGTGGAGAACCCGGTGCGCCGACTGAGAAATCTACTGTCCCACGCTGGTGCCTGGTCGCCGCGCTCGGCACTTGCCCGAGCGCGGCGGCGCACACCGGCAGCGGCTGCAATCGATGCCGACTCCCTGTTGTTTGGCGTTTGCCTGATTTGAACGACGATGCCCGGCAACTACTACGTCTACATCCTCGCAAGCCTGTCGAGAACGCTCTACATCGGCATGAGCAACGACCTTGCACGGCGGATGTACGAGCACAGGCACAAGCTGACGGGCGGCTTCAGCGCACAGTACAACATCGACCGCCTGGTCTACTTCGAACACACGACGGACGTGAACGCCGCGATTGCGCGTGAGAAGCAGATCAAGAAGTGGTCGAGGAAGAGGAAGGTGGAGTTGATCGAATCGCTGAATCCCGGATGGGTCGATCTCGCGGAGGAGTTGTTTCCGGATCTGCCGAAACCCGAACCGCGCGATCGTGACGCGACACCGGCCACGAAATCGGGCGAGTAGATTTCTCAGTCGGCGCCCGGAGTCTTCGACGAGGGGAGGGTCTGGTGCGGCGCCTCCTTCGAAATGACAGATGGGGGCGCGGGGAAGGTTCCTTCCGTGTCCCGATCGCGTCCGCATGTTCCGCGGTTCAGTCGCCGAAGGAGACGCCGAGGGCACGGGCGGTGCGTACCACTTCGCCGTCCACGGGGACGCGCTTGGTGTCGCGGACGGCGTCGCCCAGGGGCACGCTGCGGACGGACTTGCCCTGCAGCGCCACCATCGACCCGAAGTTCCCCCGCTCCACCGCGTGCACCGCCGCCGCCCCGAAGCGCAGCGCCAGGTTGCGGTCGTACGGCACGGGCGAGCCGCCGCGCTGGATGTGGCCCAGCGTGAGCGTCCGCGTCTCCTTGCCCGTGGCCGCGGCGATCTCGTCCGCAAGCCGGTCCGCGATGCCGCCGTAGCGCCCCGTTTCGCCCACGTAGCTGGGCGCGCCCCCGGCGGGGACCGCCCCCTCCGCCACCACGATGATGCTGAAGCGGCGCCGCGCCCGGTCGCGCTCGGCGATCTTCTCCACGATGCGCTCCACCGAGTAGGCGATCTCGGGGATGAGGATCACGTCCGCCCCGCCCGCCAGCCCGCTCTCCAGCGCGATCCATCCCGTGTGGCGCCCCATCACCTGCGCCACCATCACCCGCTGGTGCGCCTCGGCCGTGCTGTGCAGACGGCCGATGGCCTCGGTGGCCACGTCCACCGCCGTCTGAAAGCCGAAGGTCATGTCCGTGGCGCCCAGGTCGTTGTCGATGGTCTTGGGCACCCCCACCACCCGCAGCCCCCTGAGGAACAGGCGGTGGGCGATCTTGAGCGAGCCGTCACCGCCAATGGCGATCAGCGCGTCGATCCCCCACTCGCGAAAGCAGCGCATGATCTCGTCGGAGGGGTCGGTGGGGCCCCAGGTGCCGTCCGGCTGCCGCGGCTCCAGCCCGAACAGGTTGCCGCGCGCGGTGGTGCCCAGGATGGTGCCGCCCAGGTGGGTGATGCCGCGAACGTTGTCCGCGGTCAGCGGCATCATCCCCGGCTCGCCGTCCACGTCCTTGTGCAGCAGCCCCATGTAGCCGCGCCGGATGCCGAACACCTCCCAGCCGTTGGCGGTGGCGGCCAGGGTGGCGGCGCGGATCACCGCGTTCAGCCCCGGCGCGTCGCCGCCGCCCGTGTTGATGGCGATGCGGCGGATGTTGGGGGAATACTCCATCAGCCCGTGTATTTGTTAGAGATGTTTCCGATAGGCGAAGATACCGTCGCCCGGCGCCCGGCTCAAGGGCACGGAGACTCGGGGTCGTCGTGCGTTGGGGGCGGCCGAAGCCGCGGCTCGTACGGCCACAAGCCCTGTCCCGGCTCGCTGCGCTCGCCGGACAGGGCTTCACCGGCTCCGATTCAGCGGGTTCCGGCACGTACGCCGCCGTTCAGCCCCGCGGGGTTTGCGGGGCTGAACGCAGTTGCAGCGGCGGCTTCAGCCGCTCAGGCGCGAACCCCGCCCCGTCAGCGGCACTCCGCGGAGAGCCGCGTCAGGCGCAGGTGGTCCAGCAGCGCGGTGTTCACGCGGCGGTCCATGTTCTCGTCGTACGCGGTGAGCGTCAGGTGCAGCGTGTGGTCGCCCGGCGCCAGCTGCACCGTCTGGGTGGTGCCGTATCCCCAGTCCGTCCAGCGGTCCGTGCCCCGCTGCGGCATCACCAGCACGCCGGCGAAGGTGCCGTCCACCATCAGCGAGCGGATGGCCGCCTTTGCGTCGGTGTTGATGGGGCCGCTGCCGTTGGCGTAGCGCGGCTCGATCACGTACGTGCCGCCGCACGCCACCCGCACGGGAATGCGGACGGACTGGTTCGCCTCGCGCGTCAGGCGGACGTATCCCTCGCCCGTGAAGCCGGCGTGCTCGCGTTCCAGCGGCGTCCCCACGGGCCGCGCGACGAGCACCGCGTCCTCCTCCGCCACCCGCGCCGGCTCGCTCAGGAAGCCCTGCACGCCGTCCGCATCCACCGCCATCACCTGGTACTCCGCCACGCCGTCCGCGGCGCCCAGCGCCATGCGCGTCTCCGTGGTCGTCTCCGCGGGGCGGCCGTTGCGGTGCACCACGTAGCGCACGGCGCCGGGGACCGCATCCCACGAAAGCACGCCATCCCGCAGCCGCGTGGCCGGCGTTTCGGGGGAGAAGCGGTTCTCGACCAGGTTGATGCGCCCCGCGGGCCAGCGGCCGTTCATCTCGATCTCCACCGTGTGCGCCCCCGTGAGCTCCGCCGGGACCTCCGCGCGCTCCGCCGGCCGCCCGTCGATGCGCACGGAGGCGATGCCGTCGCCGTGGCCGCGGACGGTGACCGTCAGCGTCGCGCCGCGGTAGCGCAGGCCGGTCAGCGTCCGCTCGCCGGCGTACGCGGGGGGCACCATGGGCGCGAAGACCAGGCGGTCGGGGCGAAAGCGCATCCCGAAGAGCACGCGGTAGCTGGCGGCCAGGTTGCCGGCCACGCTCCACAGCTGCCGGTCGCTGTTCAGCTCCGTGCCGTCGAAGTGGCCGGTGCTGGCGACCATGTTCTCCTTGTTGGTGAGAAAGAGCGCGGCCGGGCGCCAGAGGGACGCCAGCCCGTGCTCCACCGCCGCCGTGTTCCCCGCCTCCGCCGACGCCCAGGTCCAGAACGCGGTTACGAACGGCCAG
Organism: Longimicrobium sp.; assembly: GCA_036259455.1. GTDB lineage: Bacteria > Gemmatimonadota > Gemmatimonadetes > Longimicrobiales > Longimicrobiaceae > Longimicrobium. Next base: position 3,887 of record DATABT010000197.1, read on the forward strand.
AGCGCCCCGTTGTGGTAGTGCGGAATGTTGGGGATGTACGGCCAGAACGTGGGCGCGCCGAACTCCACGAGCGGCAGGCTGCCGGCGATGCGCGCCTGCCGGGCGTCGTCCGCCGCGCCGTAGATGATGGCCAGCGCCTCCGCCAGCGCGTCCGACCGCGGCGCGAGGACGGGAAAGCCGCGCCCGTAGCGGAAGACGGCGTGCAGCCCCGCGTTCTGCCGCCACAGGTGCGCGCCGATGGCCGCCCGCAGGCTGTCCGCCGCGCGCGTCCACGGGCGGGCCGGCTCGCCCAGCGCGGCCGCCATGTCCGCCAGGATGCGGTACGTGGCCAGGTGGACGACGTTGGTGCTGGTGGCCGCGGACTGGGCGATGTCGCGCGGGTCCATCCACCGGGGGTAGCTCTGCTCCCGCCAGTCCATGAACGACGTCTCGCCCTTCACCAGCCCCGTCGCGCGGTCGATGGCGGCGTGCCGGTCGGCCTGGGCGCTGCGCTCGATGATGTCGTACGCGGTGCGCAGCCATTCCTCGTCGCCGGTGACGGCGTACAGCTCCCACGCCGCCAGCGCCCACGTCATCCGGTCGGTGCTCACGGGCCACGATCCGCCCGTCCCCGTGTCCTGGATGATGCGGCCGGCGCTGTCCACCTTGGCCATCAGGCTCTTGCGCACCGCGTCGGGCGCCACGATGGCCAGGGCGAGCACGGAGGAGTACGCCACGTCGCGCGTCCAGACGCCCGGCCACTTGGCGCCCGCGCTGAGCGCGCCGTCCTCGCGCACCAGCTGCGTCAGCTCCTCCAGCGACATGCGGTAGAGCGCATCCACCAGCAGCTCCGGCGAGCGCAGCCGTGGAAAGGCGGAGACGTCCGCCTGCCGCGTCGAGATCGCCCGTCCCTCTTCAGCCAGCGGGCGGGTGTACCGGGCCTCGATCGGCAGCGTCAGCTCGTAGACGCCGTCGCCGTCGGGGTCGCGCAGCTGCGCGGGGCCGCCGGGCCGCAGGGCGCGCGCGTCCCAGCTGAGCGGGTCCACGTCGCCGATGGCGAATACGGCGTCCAGGCGCTGGATGGGCTCGCCGTACGGCGGATCGTACGATCCCCGCTCCCGCAGCGCGCGCAGCACGTGGCGCAGGTCCAGGCGGATGTGCACCTGCGCCACGCCCTCCTCGCTGGTCGGGTAGTCTTCCGGCGTGGGGATGAAGGGCGGCTGCTCCTGCCCGAACACGTAGACGGGCGACTGGATGCGGCCATTCGCGGGGCGGATGTACAGCGTGTGCTCGGTGCCGGACGGGAATTCGTTGTCGTGCCCGTTCAGGCTGAAGCGGAAGTGCATCTCCCGCCCCGCGCGCGGATAGGTGCTGACGATGCTGTCCGGCGAGAGCGCCGTGGCGATCCACCGCCCCTGCCGCACCTCCGTGCGCGTGACGGTGAACGCGTCCGACTGGTACAGCGGCGTCTGCGCCTGCAGCGTATCCATTGCACTCATGCTCAGCGCGACGATCCCGATCGTGCTACGAACAGGCTTCATGCGAATCCGGAAAGCAGAAAGACGTGGCGTGAGTGTTTTTCAGTGGCCGTGACGCGGACGGCCCTTCCCGGCGCTCCAGGGTAAGGCCGTGCTCGCCGACCGGGGCCCCGCCCCGGGCCCGTCCCCACTCGTTTCTCGCGGAGAGGGGAGTACTTTCATCTTCATACGATCTGGAGGTTGGATCGCGCGCCGGATCTCGCTCCCTCCACCGCGCACGGAACCGCCGCGGCGCGCCCGCTATTCCCTATTCCCTATTCCCTATTCCCTATTCCCTATTCCCTATTCCCTGCCGTTCCACCCCGTACCGCGCGGCCCCCAGCAGCGCCGCGCGCGGCTCCAGGATCACGAACACGGGAATCCGCTCCATCAGCCGCGACATCGGCCCCTTGCGCAGAAAGCCTTCGCGGAACGCCCGGCCGCGCAGCACGGGAAGGATGCGCGGGGGAATGCCGCCGCCCAGGTACACGCCGCCCGTGGCCAGGCTGCGCAGCGCCGCGTTCCCCGTCTCGGCGCCCAGGATGGACGCCAGCAGCCGCAGCGTCCGCCGGCAGGCGGGGCAGCCGCCGGCGGCATTCATCCCGGCCCGCACCAGCGCGGGCGTCACGTCGCCGCCGGCGGCCAGGCGCGCGGCCAGGGCGGGGGGCGGCGGCGGCGCGCCGGGGAGGTCCGCCAGAAAGCGGTAGAGCGTGGCGATCCCCATCCCCGAGCAGACGTGCTCGTAGCTCACGTGCTCCGACGCGCGCGACAGGTGCGCCAGCAGCCGCCGCTGCAGCGCGTTCCGCGGCGCGAAGTCGGTGTGGCCGCCCTCCGTGGGCAGGGCCAGGAACCCCGCGGGGTCGGGGACGAGCATCGCCTCCCCCAGCCCCGTGCCGACGGCCAGCACCGCGCGCACGCCCGCCGGGTCCGGCTCGCCGGGAAGGACCTGCGTCACCTGCTCCGGGCCCAGGTGGGGGATGGCGTATGCCGTGGCCTGCAGGTCGTTGACGAGCAGCACCCGCCGCACGCCGACGGCCCGCGCCAGCACGCCCTCGTCCAGCCGCCAGGGAAGGTTGGTGATGTTCGCGCGCCCGCCGATGACCGGCCCCGCGACGCTGAAGGCGGCGCTGCGGACGGCGGCGGGGTGCGCGCGGAGAAAGGCGGTGACCACCGTTTCCAGCGTGGCGTACTCGCGGCTGGGAAAGACGGCTTCCGCGGCGACGGCGCCGCACTCCGAGACCAGCGCCAGCACCGTCTTGGTGCCCCCGACGTCGCCCGCCAGCAGCAGCCCCCCGCCACCCGCGCCGTGCGGCGCGGACGCGGCGCGGCCGGGCGTGTCCGGCTGCGGGGTGTGCACGGCGGGTGGTCCGGAAAGCGACACGAGCGGGGGCGTTCGCGTGGGGAACGCGGCGGCCGGAGAGGCGCCGCGGCGGCGGCATGAGGCGGTCCGCCGATTTTGTCAGATTTATTGACAAAGATGAAGCGGAGAATAAACGTGTAGGTGCGGCGCCGCAACCCCCTTCGCAGCCCGTCCGGACCCGCGCGCCCGGAAAAGCCAAGCCGTGCCAGCGGGTTGCGCCGACCCGGCCGGCCGGGCCATCTTCCCCGGTCGCCGCGGGCCGGGCGCCATTTGGCCGTCGTACGGACGAATTGCCGCCGCCGCGCGCGCAATCGCCGGTCTCCATTCCTGAACGACCCACCCGTGCGTAAGATCGACCCGCGCAATTTTCAGCGCGCCACCCGCACCACGACCAAGGAGATCAACCGCCAGATCGTCCTGAACCTGGTGCGCGAGTACCAGCCGATCTCGCGGGCGGACCTGGCGCGGCGGATGGGCGTTGCGCGCGGCATCGTCACGCCGCTGGTCAACGAGCTCATCGACGCCGGCCTCCTTGTGGAGGGCGCGACGGGGGCCTCGCCGCGCGGCCGCAAGCCCACGCTGCTGCACGTGCGCGCGCACGACCGCCTGGCCGTGGCGGTGGACGTGCGGCTGAGCGAGACGCAGCTCATGCTCAGCGACTTCAGCGGCCGCCCGCTGGCCACGGAGCTGCTCGTGACCCCGGCCACGCCGGAGGAGCTGGTGGAGGCGCTGGCGCCCCGCATCCGCCGTCTGGTGGACGCGCACGTGGCCGCGGGCGAGTGCCAGGGGATCGGCCTGGTGGTTCCGGGCATGGTGGACCGGGTGACCGGCCGCATCATCAACGCGCCTACGGTGGGGTGGCGCAACGTGGACCTGCGCGGCGCGCTGGAAGAGGCCGTGGGGCTGCCCGTGCACATCGAGCGCGACGCGGTGGCGTGCGCGCTGGCGCAGATGTGGATGGGGCAGGGGGTCATCGAGGGCGCCGACAGCTTTGCCTACGTCACCTTCAGCGACGGCGTGGGCGCCGGTCTGGTAATGGGCGGCCACGTGGTGCGCGGCCACCGCGACGCGGCGGGCGAGTTCGGGCACATTCCCCTCTCGCTGGACGGGCCGGCGTGCCTGTGCGGGTCGCGCGGGTGCTGGGAGGCGTACACGAGCACGCAGGCCGTGGTCGCGCGCTACCTGGGGCGCGAGCTCACCACGCGCGAAAGCTACGCGCAGGTGCGCGAGAGCCGGCTCACGGTGCTGGACGTGATCGCCCGCGCCCGCGCCGGCGACCGCGCCGCGCGCGAGGCGCTGGAGGTCACGGGGCGCTACATCGGCCTGGGCCTCGCGGCCATCGTGAACGCGCTGAACCCGGCGCGCATCATCGTGGGCGGCGACATCGCGGCGGGGTGGGACATCATCAAGCCCAGAGTGGTGGAAGGGCTGGCGGAGCGCACCCTCACCCAGGGCGCCGCCGCCACGCCCGTCATCCCGGAGCCGCACGACCCCGCCACCCGCCTGCGCGGCGCCGCCGCCCTGGTCGTCGCGCCCGTCTTCGCGGCTCCCACCGTCGGCTGACTTTCACGAATCTGGGTTTCACACAGAAGTCAACAGCGTCGGGGTTCTCTCTGTTGACCCTGTTGACCCTGTGTGTGGCTATTCTTTTTCGAAGATGTGAAACGAGGCGGTGGCCATGGCGAGCGTGGTGCCGTGCTCGTCGTGGATGCGCGCTTCGGCCAGGGCGGTGCGGCGGGTACTGTAGACGTACTTCGCCGTGCAGTTGATGCGCTCGCCCGTCACCGGCGCCACGTAGTGCACGCTCATCTGCGTGGTGCTCACGCGATGGCCCATCGCCAGCAGGGCGACGGCCATGGCGCTGTCCATCATCGTGGCGTGAACGCCGCCGTGCACCGCGCCCGCGCCGTTCAGGTGCTCGGCGCGGATCGATAGATGGCACACCGCCTTTCCCGGCGTCACCGTGCTCCACTCGATGCCCGTGAGCCGCGGAAAGTTGGGGGTGGATTCCAGGTGCCGCAGCAGCGCGCGGATCTCCTCGCCGTTCATCGCCCCCACGCTCATCGGCCCAGCCCGTGTGCATGCCGGATGAGGGTGCGCACCGCGTGGCCAAAGCCGGCGAAGCGCGGGTCGCGCGTCTGCCCGCGCACGTACCGGGCGTAGATCTGCTGCAGGATGACGGCGAGCTTGAAGTACGCGAAGGTCATGTACCAGTCCAGGCCCGACAGGTCGCGCCCGCTCTTTTCCGCGTACATCCGCCGCAGCTCCTCGCGCCCGGGGAACTGCGGCAGGGTGGTGACGCTGGGGACGAGCGCCTGCATGGCGGGCGGATCGGTGGAATCGATCCAGTAGCTCAGAAAGATGGCCAGGTCGAAGAGCGGATCGCCCACCGTCGCCATTTCCCAATCCACGACGGCGGTGATACGCCCGGGGTCCACCGGGTCGAAGATCAGGTTGTTGAGCTTGAAGTCGTTGTGGATGACGGTCGCCCCCGCCGCGCCGGTATCCGGCACGCTCGCGCGGATCCGGTCGATGAGGGGCACGACTTCGGGGATGTCGTCCGTGGCCGCCTTCTCGTAGCGCCCCATCCACCCGTCCACCTGGCGCTGCATGAAGCCTTCGGGGCGCCCCAGCTCCTCCAGCCCCGCCGCGCGATAATCCACGCGGTGCAGTTCCACCAGCGTATGCACCACCGCCTCCGCGATCGTCCGCCCCAGCTGCGGCGTGGCCTCCACCCCCTTCGGCAGCCGCGCGTCGACGACCACGCCGGGGCGGTACTCCATCACCGTGAACGGCGCCCCGATCACCTCCGCGTCCGTGCAGATGTGCAGCGGCCGCGGGGCCAGCGGAAAGACGGCGTTCAGCCGCTGCAGCAGCTTGCCCTCGCGCTCCATGTCGTGCGCCTTCGGGGGGACGGGGCCCAGCGGCGGCCGCCGCAGCACCGCCTCCCATCCATCCACGCGCAGCAGGTAGGTGAGGTTGGACGCGCCCGTCGGGAACTGCCGCACCTCCGCATCTCCATGCGGGACGCCGGGAATCTGGCCGCGCAGGTAGTCCATCACCCGGGCCGTGTCGAACCCCTCGCCCTCGCGCACCGCGATGGTGTTGTCGCTCATGGTGTCGTGTGGATGGTTTCAGCGCGGCAGAGGCGCCCCGCCCGCGCGACGCGCTTGCGACCTCCCCCAAAAATCCTGGGGGAGGTTGGGACCGGTCAAGGTCGTGCACGGGAAGGCGGCGCCGTTCGCAGCTCCGGGCGGACGTGCACGGCCCCCGTCCGAGCCTGGATCCCACTCCGGCACGCACGCACTCAAATCCCCACGTTCACCCCGTACCCGCGCAGAATCTCCCGCGCCACCACGGACTTGTGCACCTCGTCCGGCCCGTCGTAGATGCGCGCGGCGCGCTCGTGGCGGGCCATGGAGGCCAGCGGCGTGTCGTCGGTGATCCCCATCGCCCCGTACGTCTGGATGGCGCGGTCGATCACGCGCTGCAGCACGCCGGCCACGTAGAACTTGATCAGCGAGATGTCCACGCGTGCCGCCGCCGCGCCCTCGCGGTCGATGCGCTCCGCCGCGTCCAGCACCATCAGCCGCGACGCGTGGATCTCCGCGCGGCTCTCCGCGATCCAGTGCTGCACCGCCTGCTTGCTCCCCAGCGGCTCTCCGGGTGAAAGCTCGCGTTCCGCGGCGCGGCGGCACATCAGGTCGAACGCGCGCTCCGCGATGCCGATCCACCGCATGCAGTGGTGAATGCGCCCCGGCCCCAGCCGCTCCTGCGCCAGGCGGAACCCGCTCCCCTCCGCGCCGATCCGGTTCGAGACCGGCACGCGGCAGTCCTCGTACACGACCTCCGCGTGGCTGAAGTAGCCCTCGCCCGTCTCGCCCATGACGGAGATGTTGCGCACCAGCCGGAACCCCGGCGTGCCGGTGGGGACGATGATCTGGCTGGCGCGCTCGTGCGGCCGCCTGGCGTGGGGGTTGGTCACCGCCATCACGATGGCGAACGCCGCGCCGTCGGCAGACGAGGTGAACCACTTGTGCCCATTGATGACGTACTCGTCCCCCTTCCGCACCGCCGTGGTGCCCAGGTGGACGGGATTGGAGCCCCCGAACTCCGGCTCCGTCATCGAAAAGCAGCTGCGGATCTCGCCGCGGACGAGCGGAGCCAGCCAGCGCGCCTTCTGATCGTCGGAGCCGTGGTGCATCAGCAGCTCCATGTTGCCCACGTCCGGCGCCTGGCAGTTGAAGCTGTAGTGCCCCAGCATGGACCACCCCAGCTCCTCGCTGACCCGCGCGTACTCCGTGAGCGACATCCCCAACCCGCCCAGCTCGCGCGGCAGGAAGGGCGCCCACAGCCCCAGCTCCTTCACGCGCCGCCGGCTCTCCTCCAGCGCCGGCGCCAGCTCCGCGAACCGCCCGGCGCGCAGCCGGTCCTCGAGGGGGATGAGCTCGTCGCGGACGAAGGCGCGGATCTGATGGAGGATGGGATCGAGCGCGGTGCCGGTCATCGGCTAATCTGTGGACAAAGTGGATGGATGCGGATCAGCCGATGGAGAGCCCCCCGTCCAGCACCAGCGCGTGCCCGTTGGTGAACTTCGCCGCGTCGGAGCACAGCCAGGCAATGGCGTCGGCGATCTCCGCCACCGTCCCCAGCCGGCCGATGGGGATGGCGTCCGCCAGCTTCTGCTCGTGCTCCGCGCTCCCGGACGTCAGCGCGTCCACCATGGGTGTGCGGGTGAACGCGGGGCAGACGGCGTTCACGCGGATTCCGGCGCGCGCGTACTCCAGCGCCGAAGTCTTCGTGAGGCCGATGACGCCGTGTTTGCTGGCGGAGTAGGCGGCGTGGTGCGGAAAGCCCAGCACGCCGGCGACGGACGAGACGTTGACGATGGCCCCGCCGCCGCCCGCCAGCATCGCGGGAATCTCGTGCTTCATCGAGAGATACACGCCCGTGAGGTTGACGGCGATCACCTGCTCCCACGCGTCCTGCGGATACTCCGCCGTCCGCGCGCGCACCCCGCCCACCCCCGCGTTGTTGACGGCGACGTCCAGCCGCCCGAAGCGCGCGACCGTCGCGTCCACCATGGCGCGCGTGTCGTCCGCGCGGGAGACGTCCACGGCCAGGTGCGCCGCCTCGCCGCCCGCCGCGGCGATGGTGGATGCGGTTTCCGCGGCGCCCTCCTCGTTCCAGTCCACGGCCATGACCCGCGCGCCGCGCCGCGCGAGCACGATCGCGGCCTCGCGCCCGATCCCCGATCCGCCGCCCGTCACCAGCGCGACCTTGCCCGCGAAGTCCTGGTCCATGTGGCTCTCCGATGGTGTCGCGCGGCGGCGGGCCCTCTCCCCCGCCAGGCCTTCTGGCTCGTTCCTCGCGGCGGCTGGCGACCCCTCCCCCAACCCTTGGGGAGGGGTGGGTGTGGGCGGCGCTCGGTGCACAGACGCAGCTTTCACCCAACCTCCCCCAGGATTGGGGGTCGCGAGCGCGTCGAGCGGGAGGGGGCGCCCCGCGCGAGCCCACCACCGCGCACTGAAGTTCTCCCCTACGGCCCCCGCACCCCCTCCAGCACGCGCCGCAAATCATCCGGCAGCGGCACCGGCCGCCGCGTGGCGCGGTCCACGTACACGTGCACGAAGTGCCCCTGCGCGGCGGCCTGGTCCTCGCCCTCGCGAAAGATGCCGATGGCGTAGCGCACGCTGCTGGTGCCCAGGTGGTCCACGCGCAGCCCCGCCTGCAAGGTTTCGGGAAACGACACCGCGCGAAAGAACCGGCACCCCGTCTCCACCACCAGCCCGATCACCGGCCCGTGCTCCACGTCCAGCACCCCGCGCGCGACGAGGAACTGGTTGACGACCGTGTCGAAGTACGAGTAGTAGACCACGTTGTTCACGTGCCCGTACGCGTCGTTGTCCATCCAGCGCGTGGGGATCGCGAGAAAGTGCCGGAAGTCGCTCCGGACGGGCGGGGGCGTGCGGCTCATGCGGGCTCCGGCATCAGCACCGCGCGGCCGACCACCTGCCCGTGGCGAATGCGGTGGAGGATGTCGCCCGCCTCCTCCATCGCGTGGCACGAAACGGGAAGCGGCCTGAGGGTGCCGCGCCGGGCGATCTCCATCAGCTCGCGCAGCTCCGCCAGGCTCCCCGTGTACGAGCCGCGGATCGTCAGGTTCCTGAGCGCGATGGGCGGAATGGGCACCGCCAGCTCCCCGCCGAACAGCCCGACGATCACCAGCGATCCGTTCTTCGCCAGGAGCGAGAAGCCGAGCCCCGCCGTTTCCGCCGTCCCCACGAAATCGATCACCGCCGCCACGCCGCGTCCGCCGGTGGCGTTCATGACCACGTCGGACGCGGACGAGGTGCGCGAGTTGATGGTCGTCCAGTCGCCGAACGCGCGCGCGGCGGCCAGCTTTTCGTCGCTCACGTCGATGATGGTCACCCGCGCGCAGGTGAGCTCGCGCACCAGCTGCACCGCCATCAGCCCCAGTCCGCCCGCGCCGATGATCACCAGGTCCTCGTCCGCGGAGAGCGGCAGCGCCTTCTCGAGCGCGCTGTACGCCGTCAGCCCGGCGCAGGCGTAGGAGCAGGCCGTCTCCGGCGGCAGGTCGCCGATGTCCACCAGGTAGCGCGCGGCGGGGACCAGCACGTGGTCCGCGTAGCCCCCGGGGCTCAGCACGCCCAGCGACCGCATCGTCGCGCACTGGTTGGATCGGTCATCCATGCAGTGCGCGCACTCGCCGCACGCGATCCACGGAAACACCAGCCGCACGTCGCCCACCCGCACGCCGCGCGCGTCGGGCCCCATCGCCACCACCTCGCCTACGACCTCGTGCCCCATCGTCAGCGGCAGGGTGACGCCGCGGTCCACCACGTACGACCGCTTTCCGCCGCCCAGGTCGTAGTAGCCCTCCCACAGGTGCAGGTCGGAGTGGCACACGCCGCATGCCACCGTGCGCAGCAGCACCTCCTCGCCGCGCGGTGCCGGCGTGGGCTGCTCGCTCCACGCCAGCGGCTCTCCGAAAGCGGTCAGTTGCAGGCTGCGCATCGGCTGAACGGGGACGGGAGGTGTGGTGCGCGATGCGATGAGCATACGCTACCGAACGGTGTTTGGCATAGTGCGATCCAATCTCGTGATCGGCAACGGGCGCTCACGTCGGGGGAGAGGGCCCGAAAAGAGAGGACGCGGAGTGAACCCTCATCCGCGTCCTCATCTGTTACCTCCGCGTGAGCACCGTCCTTACCGGCGCCAGGCCAGGCCCACGCCCACGTCCGGGCTCTCGTCGCTCAGGCCGATGCTCAGGCGCAGGATCAGGTTGGACGCGAACTCCGCGTCCAGGCCCAGCTCCGCCAGCAGCTCCGCCTCGAAGTCGTCATCGTCCGCGAAGCCGTCGATCAGCGCGATGCGGGGGTGGATGTACGGCGTGAGCGCAATGCCCGGGCTCACGAACCGCTCGCCGATGCTCAGCCCCGCCTGCAGGCCGATGGCGTCGAAGTCGCCGATGAGCCCCTGCGCGCCCGCCGTGAACGCCACGTCGATGGGTACCGAGTTGATGGGCGTGCGCACCTCGCCGCCGATGGAGATCAGGTCGTCGCCCGCGTCCACGAAGCCCACGCGCAGCCCCAGCGGGCCGGTGCGGTAGATGCCCTCGAGCGCCATGTCGCCGGGCCCGTCGCTCAGGTAGATGCCCAGGTCGTTCATCACCACGGGCGCCTGGTAGCTGGGCGTGAACACCTGCGCCTGCGCCGGGGCAGCCGCCAGCACGCCCGCCACCGCGGCCGGCAGAATCCAGTTCCTCTTCACTGCGGTTACCGCTCCTCTCCGAGTCCACTCCACGTGAATCGCGGACACATCCGTGTGCCCGCGATCGGCGGCCGGCCAGCCAAAACGCCGCGCCTCCCGGGTTGGAGAGGCGCGTGTGGCTGGACTGTCCTGCCGCCGCGCAGCCCTACGCAACAAACGCGCCTGTAGGGGTGTCTGCAACTGTAGCAGATTTCGTCGGTGTGGAGTCAAGGGCCGGACGATGACGCGTCCGCGAGGTGGACGGGATCACTGGTCAGGAGGAAGCGGATACATCACCACGGTACGGTCCGCATTCACCTCGAGCACGGTGTTGATCATGTCGAGCGGCGGAGCATGCTCGAAGATTGCGGAGAGGGCGGCGGTGAAGAGCTCGATCTGCCGCTCACGCCGGACGTTCGGGAGGATGACCACGGCACCAGGATGCACCTCCAGCGTTTGCAGCATGGGCCGGAAGTCGTCCCAGTTGTTGGTCACCAGCGTCAGGTCTTCATCGAGCACGTGACGAAGCACCTGCGGGTCGGCATGGGACGACCAGCCGCGATGCGCAACGTGAAAGGCGGCACACCCAAAGGCTGCCGCCGTATGGACCAGGGCCGGCGAGAGGTTCTCGTCGATCAGGAACCGGAGCAGACGAACCTCCCCCCGGATGGAGTGCCAGTCAACGGAATCATGAGCCTCGACGGATCACCACTCCGTTCTTCCATCCCGCTCTGGGAGGGCGTCCCCGGCGAGGATATATGCGCGCCCATGCGAGCGCCGCTTCCAGACTCTCCCGGGTGAGGGCGGGATAATCCTCCAGCAACTCCTCCAGGGGCGCTCCCTGTGCCGCGAGGTCGCTGAGTACGTGCACCGGAATTCGCGTCCCGCGGATCACGGGCTCGCCCGCGCGGATGTTCGGATCCACGGCGATGAACGACCACAACCGTTCCATCTCCGCGATCCTTTCCCGCAGCGTGTTTACATCGGGAGCGATGTGCACACTCAGTGCCCCGATGGTGACCAACGCGGGGTGCTCCGGAATGCCGGCCTGCCCGAGCTGCTCCCTCAGCTTGCGCTTGCCTTCAGGCGAGAGCAGGCGGCCGACCTGGCCGCGCAGGCGCAGGTACACCAACTCGCGGAACGGGAGCATCCGCTCCCGGTCGTCCGCGCGCCGCGCCGGCAGAGGCTCGACCTCTGCGCGGTCGATGGCCTGGTTGATGGTCTTTTCGGATAGGCCGGTTACGAAGGCTGCCTCGCGTGGAGACAATCCCGGCCCGCTCATCCGCCGCTCCATTTCGATCATATCAATTCCTCTTGTTGAGGAATAATTTATCAGCCGGGCTCCGCCGTCAAGAGGCCGTCCAGCGGTCCCTACCCGTGCGGCGGCTCGTCGTGGACGGGGCGCGGGGTTTCGCCGCCGACCATCATCAGCACGCCCGCCAGGACCACGGCGGCGAAGAGGTAGCCGAGGGCGGAGAACCGCTCGTTCCACATCAGGTACGCGGCCACGGCGGCGATGACGGGCTCCACCGTGGCGACCGTTGCGGCGCGCGTGGCGGGTACGCGGCGCAGGCCGGCGCTGTAGAAGACGTAGGAGAGATACGTCGGCACCACCGCCACGAAGGCGATGGCGGCCCACGCCGTCGCGTTCTTGGGGCGGAAGTCCACCAGCGGCAGCATGGCCAGCGCGCCCACGGGGAGCGCGTAGATGAAGAGCGTGGCGGTGGGGTAGCGGTCGAAGTAGCGCTTGCCGAACAGGTAGTACAGCGCGTACGCGAAGGCGGACGCCAGCCCCCACCCGAGCGCCGCAGGCGTCAGCCGCACCCCGCCGCCACCGCTGGAGAACGCGATCCCGGCGACGCCGATCGTCGCGATCGCCAGCGCCAGCAGCGTACGGCGCGTAAGCCGCTCGCGAAGAAAGAGCGCGGAGAGCAGCGCCACCCATACCGGCGCCGTGTAGAGGAGGATGGACGCCAGCGCGGCCCCGCCCGTCTCCACCGCGCGCGAGTAGCACGCCAGCAGTCCCGCCACGCCAATGACGCCGAACGCCACCACGCTGGGCAGGTCGCGCCGGTCGATGCGCGCGCGGCGGATGGCGGCGGCGTGCACGGCAAAGATCCCCGCGGCCAGCAGCGCGCGCCAGAACGCCACCTCCACCGCGCCCACCCCTTCGCGAAGCGCGATGCGCGTTACCGGCCCCAGCAGCCCCCACAGCCCCGCCGCGATGGCGACGAACAGGTATCCCAACGGTGATTCAGTGAAGGGGTGAACGGGGGAGTCGCGCGTGTCCGCGGGGCCCTCTCCCCCGCCGGGTCTTTTGCTCGTTCCTCCGCAACGCCCGGCGACCCCTACAGCAACCCCGGGGAGGGGTGATTCGGGTTCCTGGCGGGGGCCCTGCCCGTGCGTGAACCTAATCCCGCGCCCGGTCCGCCGCACGCGGCGCTTGCGTTGGGGCGCGCGACCCGCAATCGTGTGCGCGCCGTCCCTCCGCATCCCGCCGCCGCGCTCCATGCCCATCGACCGCTTCTACGTGATCCTGAACCCCGCCGCCGGGCGAGGCGCCGCCGCACGCGTCCGCGGTCTCGTCGAGCGCGAGATGGCGAAGGCGGGCGCGACCTTCACGATCGCCGAGACGGAGCGGCGGGGGCATGCGGCGGAGCTCGCCGAGGCCGCCGCGCGCGACGGGTGGCCCGCGGTGGTGGCCGTCGGGGGCGACGGCACCGTGCACGAGGTAGTGAACGGGTTGATGCACGCGGCCCATGGCGGGCCGTCCGTCCCCTTGGGAATCGTCGGCGTGGGGAGCGGCAACGACTTCGCGCGGCTGGCGGGGGTGCCGGACGACGCCGCGTGGGCGGTGCGGCGGATGGCGGAGGTGGAGCCGCGCGCCGTGGACGTGGGCCGCGTGGGCGATGAGTGGTTCAGCAACGGCGTGGGGATCGGGCTGGACGCGCGCGTCGCCATCGAGGTTGACCGCCGCCGCCGCTTCCGCGGCCTCGCCATGTACCTGCACGCGCTCGCCGGCGTGCTGCGCTCCTTTCGCCCGCCGCGCATGACGGTGGAGCTGGACGGCGAGCGCGTGGCGGAGGGGCCGATGACGCTGGTGACCGTAGGCAACGGCGGGCGCCACGGTGGCGGATTCTGGATCTGCCCCGACGCCGCCATCGACGACGGTGTGCTGGACGTGTGCACCTGCGACGGCCTGGGCACGCTCGGCATCCTCGGCTTCCTCCCACGGGTGATGCGCGGCACGCACGTGGGCGCCCGCTGCGTGCACATGCACCGCGCCCGCCGCGTGCGCGTCACCAGCCCCGACCCGCTCCCCGTGCACGCCGACGGCGAGATCATCGCCGACGACGCGCGAGAGCTGGAGATCGAGATCCATCCCGGCCGCCTGCGCGTGCTGGCCTGAGAGGTGTCGCGAAATCTCGCGCCAGAACAGTCATCCAGTGTTCCACGCACCCGGTCGGATGAAAGTCCCCCGCGCCGCGGCTGTCGATTCGAAGGAGGCGCCCGCGTCGGTGCGTGCACCCCGGTACCATGAAGTCCCCCACGCCTGTGTCATTTCGAAGGAGGCGCCCGCGGGATCGCCGCCGGTGCAGCAAACCCGTGGCGCCGACTGAGAAATCTACTCACCGGTGCTGGTGATCCGTTTTCTCGCTCCGCACTCCCGTCCAGAGTTTCTTCCCATCGGCGGCGCCACGTATCCAGCACGCGTCGAGACCACGTGGGCGCCTCCTTCGGAATGACAGCTCTCGGCGCGAGCGACTTTCATCCGACGGGGTACGCGTAGCACCCTGACTCAGGATGACGCCCGTCGAGCGTCCGCGAGAGAGCTTCGGCAACATCCTCTGACGTGTACAACAAAGGTTTTCTTGGCCGGTCGGAATCTCCGCCGTATCTTCTACCGTAGCAGAGGGAACTGTCCTCGTCCCGCTCCACCAGGCCCATCCGGCCCGTCGCTTTTTCTGCATTGTGACGGCTTGGTTCTGTCTGGCCGCGCCCCTTTTTCAGGGTGCCGCGCGAGCCCGGTTGTCTCCCACCCTTTTCGGGAATTGATGACGATGACGACGCGGCGCGTGGTGGCGGTGCTGTGCGCGGTGCTGGCCGGGAGTGCGAGGGTGATGGCGTGACGCGCTCAGGAGGATGATATCACCTCGCCGCGCGGGTGCGGCGGGGTGGATGGGGCGGGCCGGACGGTTCGCCGCCACGCAGCACCTACCACTCACAAGGAGCCCTGCGATGAAACGAATGATCACGTTGATGGCCATTGTGGCCCTTGCGGCCTGCGACAGCGCCACCGGGGCGGACCGCGAGGCGCGCGGTACCAGCGGCGGCGCGGAAGCCAGGGCTCCGGCAGGCGCCAGCTTTTCGGGCGGGGCCAGCCACCGCGCGGCCATCGCCAGCGTGCGCCTGCGCGTGAGCGGTACCCCCGCGCTGTACACGGCGCGTGCGGTATCGACCGACGGCGGTGAGGTAACGGTGGAGATACGCAGCAGCGCGGGTGGATTCAGCAGCCTCACCTCCGGATCTTTCGAGGACTCGGACACCGGCACGGGCGAAGCGAACCAGGATTTCCAGGTCACTGCCGGCACGCGCTACCTGATCATCGCGTACCCGTCCTCTGGCGGCGGCGCAACGCTCGACGCCACGCACGCCTCCTTCGTGGAGATCGAGCCCTGACGTAGAGGCGTGTCACGCACGATCGCCGAGGGCGCGGAGAGAGCCTCTCTCCGCGTCCTCGGCGCCTGTACGGGTGGTCAGCGCGCGCGCATGGCCCGCGTGAGCACGCGGTCCAGTGAGTTGGCGAAAGCCTGCTTGTCGCGCGGGCCGTAGGGCCGCGCGCCGCCGGTTTCCACGCCGCTGCCGCGCAGGCCGTCCATGAAGTCGCGCACGGACAGCCGCTCGGCCACGTTGTCGGGCGTGTACTCCTCGCCGCGCGGATCGATGGTGAAGACGCGCTTTTCCACCAGCGCCGCCGCCAGCGGAATGTCCGCCGTGACCGCCACGTCGCCGGGCGCGGCGTTGTCGGCGATGTAGCGGTCCGCCACGTCGGGCCCGCCCTCCACGCGGATGGCGCTGACGTACGGGTTCCCCGGCGGCACCGGCATCCGCTGGTTGGCGACGAGCACCGTCTCCATCTCCAGCCGCCTGGCCGCGCGGTACACGACCTCCTTCACGTCCCGCGGCGCCGCGTCCGCGTCGATCCACAGCTTCATGGTGCTGGCAAGAGGAAGGGAATAGGGAATAGGGAATAGGGAATAGGGAATAGAACATCGCGACGCGGGCGTCGCGGGGCTACGTCCCGCCGGATCCCCGGTAACCTGTAACCCGTGCCCTGTGACCTGGCGTTGTGGCCGCCGCCGAGCCTTTACATCGCGCGCGTCCGGCGCTACCTTGGCGCTCGACATAGTAGCAGGTGGGCCTCACGGAAGCCGGTGAAAATCCGGCGCGGCCCCGCCACTGTAAGAGGCCCGGCAGTCAATCGCCGGCCCCGTCCCGCTCAACAAGCCACTGGGCGCAACACCCGGGAAGGCGAGCGGCGACCGCCTCGAGCCAGGAGACGCGGCCCCCCTGCTCCCGCAATCAGGCAAACCCCTCGCGGGAGGGGAGCGGGGCCATCGAACATCGCCGGGCCGCACCACGCACCAACTTCGCGTGCTCCGTCCGCGCCATTCGTGCCCGTCCCTTCCGCGTACTCCGGAAGGACGGGCTTTTTGTCGTCGCCACACCGCGCACTCCACCTCTTCCGCATCCCGCGGGCGGCCGTGCTGCTGGCGCTGGCCGCTTGCGGCGCGGAGGCGGACCGCGGCGCATCCTCCGCATCCGCCCCCATCGCCGTCGTGGACGACGCGGGCGACACGCTGCGCCTCGCTTCGCCCGCGCGGCGCATCGTCTCCCTGGCGCCCAACGCGACGGAGACGCTGGTCGCCATCGGCGCCAGGCCGCAGCTCGTCGGACGATCGGATTACGACATCGGTCTGGGGGTCGATTCCATCGCGTCGGTGGGTGGAGCGCTGGACCCCTCGCTGGAGCGGCTGATCGCGCTGCGGCCGGACCTGGTGATCGGATGGCACTCGGCGGGCGCCAACCCCGTGCGCGACCGGCTGCGGGAGATGGGCATCCCCTTCTATGCCGTGCGGACGACGGACACCGCCGACATCTACCGCACCCTCGCCGCCCTGGGCCGCGTGACGGGGCGCGACGCATCCGCCGACTCCGTTGCCGCCGCCGTGCGCTCGCAGCTGGCGGCCGTCCGCGCGTCCGTCGCGGGACGCCCGCCGCGCAGCGCCTTCTACGTCGTCGGCGACGAGCCGCTGATGACGGCGGGGCCCACCACCTTTACGGTGCAGCTGATGGAGATCGCGGGCGGGCGCACCGCCTTTCCCGACGCGACGGGGCAGCCGCAGTACGTGTCGATGGAGGAGCTCGTCCGCCGCCAGCCGGAAGTCGTCCTCCTTCCCGTGGGTGAGGACGGCGCGGCGCGGGTCGCGGAGCTGGCGAAGCGTCCGGGATGGCGGGAGCTGAACGCCTTTCGCGCGGGTACGGTGCACGCGCTCCCCGCGGACAGCGTGAACCGGATGGGGCCCGGGATCGCCGCGACGGCGCGGCGCTTTCGCGACGTGCTCCACCCCGACCTGGCGGGGCCGTGAGGCCGCTCGCCCGCCTGCTGCTGCTGGCCGCCGTGCTGGCGGGCGCGCTGCTGCTGAGCGTGCGCC
>DATABT010000198.1:0-2059 GCA_036259455.1 Longimicrobium sp.
GCGCCTGATTGGCGGTGATCTCCACCGCGGTGCGGTTGGGGCCGCGCTTGTCCTGCTGCTCCTTTTCCAGGTCGCCCAGCCGGCCGATGCGCGCCTTCTGCTTGCCCGTGCGCGCGGACGGCTGCCTTCGCACCCACGCCAGCTCCTGCGCGATCAGCTTCTTGCGCTTGTCTTCCTCGACGGAAAGCCGCTCCTCGCGCTCCGCCTTTGCCTCCAGGAACTCCGTGTACCCGCCGGGATAGCTGGTCAGCTCGCCGCTGGAGACTTCCAGCATGCGGGTGACCACGCGGTCCAGAAAGTAGCGGTCGTGGGTGATGAGCATCACCGCGCCGGGGTAGCTCTGCAGGTGCTCCTCCAGCCAGGCGACGGTGTCGGCGTCCAGGTGGTTGGTGGGCTCGTCCAGCATCAGCAGCTCCGGCTCCTGCAACAGGACGCGCGCCATCGCCACCCGCTTGCGCTCGCCGCCGCTGAGCCCCTCCACCTCCCGCTCCCAGTGGTCCACGCCCAGGCGGGTGAGGATGGCCTCCATGCGGTGCTCGTAGTCCCACCCGCCCAGCGCGTCGATGCGCGCCGCCGCCCGCTCCTGCCGGGCGAGGAGGCGATCCACGTCCCCTTCCCCCGCCGCCAGCCGCTCCGCCACCTCGTGGTACTCGCCGATGGCCTCCAGCAGCTCGGGTTTGCCCCCCGCGACGGCGCGCAGGATGGTGTCGCCCGCGTCGAACTCCGGCTCCTGGGCCAGGTAGCCCACGCGGATGTCGCGCTTGAAGGCCATGGTGCCGCCCTCGTGCCCCTCCACCCCGGCCACGATGCGGAAGAGCGTGGACTTGCCGGAGCCGTTGACCCCTATGAAGCCCACCTTTTCCCCTTCGTCCACGGCGAACGACACCCCGTCGAAGACGACGCGGGTGCCGTAGCTCTTCTTGAGATCCTGTACGTTCAGGACGTTCATCAAACCCGATCCGCTTGTGATGCTTCGTTTTGCGCGCGCAACGATAACCGGGGCGCCACAAAGGCGGCAACCCGGACGTTCTCTCCACGTACCCCGATGGTCTCGACCTCTGTTGATGAAGGAGCCGCCGATGCGCCGTTTCTCGCTGGTGTTGGTTTCCCTGGCGCTGGCCGCCTGCTCGGACGATCCCGCGGGGCCGGGTGACGAGCTGACGCTGAAGGTGGAGCAGGCGGAAGTCGTCCGTGAAACCGCGGCCGTGGAGGGCGCGGCGGGCGCGGTGGTCGTGCAGGGCACGTACGTGGCGCCCAGCTCCGGCTACACGCTGCGCGCCGACTACCGCGTGACGAGCGGCGGCGTGATCGTCTCCATCACCGGGGTCCCGCCCGGCATCGGTTTTCACGTGATCTCCGGGCTCGACTACCGCGCTACGGTGCCGCTGCCCGCGGGCACGCACACCGTCCGCGTAATCCACGGCGAGGCAGACCGTGACGCCACCCGGCACCTGGTCGCCCGGCAGCAGGTGACCGTCCGCGGCTCCTGAACCCGGCCACCTCCCCCTCTCCGCGAGGCACGAGCGGGGAGGGGCGGGGGGGAGGAGCCCCGTGCGGGTACACTCCCGTCCCCGCGCGCGGACACCCATCCGCGCGCCCTTCACCGCACGCTCTCCCGCATGTTTCTGCCGGGTTTGAGGATCGGCTCACCGGAACTGGACGGCGTCCGGTTTGCTGGAACGCGCGCGGGCATTCGCATCACCGGACCCTCAGCCCGAGCCCGTCCATGCGTACGCTTCCCCTTCTCCGGTTCACCGCCCTCTCGATCGCCATCCTCGACGACATGACCGGCAGCAGCGGCGTGGCCATCATGCGGACGCCCACTCGTGACGCCGATGCCGTCCATCCGCCGCCGCCCGGGCCCGGTCCGGTTCGCCGCCGGTCCGGCCGGCATCACACCTCCACACCCGGCTCAACCATGCGCACGCTTCGGCTTCCCGCGTTCGCCGCGCTGTTCATCCTCCTCGCCACCGCCGTGCCCGCGCGTGCGCAGACGCTGTACGGCCGCGTGACCGACGCCGTGGACGGCAGCGGCGTGACGGCCGCGCAGGTGGCCGCG
>DATABT010000199.1:0-1549 GCA_036259455.1 Longimicrobium sp.
CCGCCGCCGCCGTACCCGCCGCGGCCACCGCCGCCGGCGTCACCGCCGCCCGCCGGCGCATCCAGGCGCACGACGCCTTCGGCCGCGGGGCCCTTCTGCCCCTGCACCACGTCGAACTCCACGCGCTCGCCGTCTACCAGCGTCTTGAACCCGCCCCCCTGGATGGCGCTGTGGTGGACAAAGACGTCGCCTTCGCCGTTTTCACGGGCGATGAAGCCGAAGCCCTTTTCCGGATTGAACCACTTCACCGTTCCCGTCTCTCTGGCCATGTCTCGCCCGCACGATGGAGGTGTTGAGATGTACTGCCGCCCGATCAAGCTACGCGCGCGCAGAGCGCGTGCCAAGGGCGGGCGTGTAACGCGCCCGCAAGGGCTGGACCATGCACGTCCGTGGCGTTAAATTAGCGGCTTACTGCAAGAGCGGGCACCTCAACTCCTGAGGCGCCCCTCTTTTCGTTTCGCCGAACACAGCACCGGAGACGGCCCCGCGGGCCGCGAGAATAGAGCCACATGTCCATTCGCAACATCGCCATCATCGCCCACGTGGACCACGGAAAGACGACGCTGGTGGACCACATGCTCCGCCAGGCCGGCACCTTCCGCGACAACCAGCAGGTGGCGGAGCGGGTGATGGACAGCAACCCGCTGGAGCGGGAGCGCGGGATCACCATTCTCGCCAAGAACCTCTCCGTGCGGTGGGGAAGCACCAAGATCAACATCGTCGACACGCCGGGGCACAGCGACTTCGGCGGCGAGGTGGAGCGCATCCTTCGCATGGTGGACGGCGTGATCCTGCTGGTGGACGCGGCCGAGGGACCCATGCCGCAGACCCGCTTCGTCACCCGCAAGGCGATGGAGCTGGGCCTGCAGCCCATCGTGGTCATCAACAAGATCGACCGCGGCGACGCCGACCCGCACCGCGTGCACGACGAGGTGCTGGAGCTGTTCATGGAGCTGGAGGCCGACGACCACCAGCTGGACTGCCCCTTCCTCTACGCCATCGGCCGCGAGGGCGTGGCGATGAAGCAGCCCACGGACGAGCGGAAGAACCTCACGCCGCTCTTTGACGCCATCCTGGAGACCATCCCCGCCCCCACGGGCGACGCGGAGGGGCCGTTCCAGATGCTGGTGTCGACCATCGACTACTCGCCGTACCTGGGGCGCCTGGCCATCGGCCGCATTGAGCGGGGGGTGGTGAAGGTGGGCGACCAGGTGCTGCTGCTGGAGCACGGCCACGACGGCGAAGACGTGGCTCCCGGGGCGCGCAACCGCGTCGGCAAGCTGTTCACCTTCAACGGCCTGGAGCGGCTGGAGATCGAGCGGGCGAGCGCCGGCGACATCGTGGCGCTCAGTGGGCTGCAGAACGTGGACATCGGCAGCACCGTCTGCGATCCCGAGCGCCCCGAGCCGCTGGCCGGCATCGCGGTAGAGGAGCCGACGGTGTCCGTCGACATCATGCTGAACAACTCGCCCTTTGCGGGGCGGGAAGGGAAGTACGTCACCAGCCGCCAGGTGCGCGACCGGCTGTTCAAGGAGCTGGAGAGCAACGT
>DATABT010000200.1:0-2443 GCA_036259455.1 Longimicrobium sp.
ACCCCCTCCGGCGTCCACGCCGCCTCCGCGACCATGCGTACCGCGCCGTCCAGCGCGCGGGCGGTGCGCACCAGCCGGTCCGCGTCGTCGCCCAGGCCGCGGCGGCGGACGTCGAGCCGCGCCGGCTCCGTGCCGAACGCCAGCCACGCCAGGATGCGCAGCTTGTCCGCCGCGTCCTCGCCGCTCAGGTCGCGCGAGGGGTCCGCCTCCGCGAAGCCGCGCGCCTGCGCATCTGCCAGCGAGTCCGCGAACGACCATCCATCCTCGATGCGGCTCAGGATGTAGTTCGTCGTGCCGTTCAGAATCCCCCGCACGGAGGTCATCCCCGTCAGCGACAGCGGCTCGCGCAGCGCCCGCACGACCGGGATGCCGCCCGCCGCCGCGCTCTCGAAGTCCAGCCGCCCGCCGTGCCGCCGCGCCAGCGCCACCAGCTCCGGCCCGTGTGCGGCGACGAGCGCCTTGTTGGCCGTCACCAGCCGCTTGCCGCCCTCCAGCGCCGCCCGCGCGATCCGCAGCGCCGGCTCCCTGCCGCCGATGGCCTCCACCACCACGTCCGCCTCCGCCGCGGCGGCCAGGAACGCGTCCAGCTCCGTCGTCAGCAGCGACGGGTCCAGCTCACCGGGGCGCGGCCTGTCGCCGTGCGCCACCAGCACGCGCGCCAGCACGAACCGCAGGCCGTGGCGCTGGCGGATGTCGTCCGCGGCGTGGTGAAGGATGCGCACCAGCTCGCCGCCCACGGTGCCGCATCCCGCCAGCGCCACGCGCACCGTCCGTGCGCCACGGCGGATGGCGGGAATGCGGATGCGGCCGTCTTCGATCTTCAACGCCGTGCTCATCGGTCGTATGCTCCAGCCCCGGCCGGCTGTGCCGACCGGAGCGCGTCTTCGAGGATTTCCGCCACCTGCGCCTGCTCCAGCAAAAAGGCGTCGTGGCCGTGAATCGACCGGATCTCCCGGTACTCCGCCCCCGCCGCGTCCGTCCACGCCCGCACGTCGTCCGCGCCGTACAGCAGGTCGCCGGCAATGCCGACGCCGATCAGCCGCCCCTCGATGCGCCGCAGCGCCGCCGCGATGCCGCCGCGGCCGGCGCCCACGTCGTGCGAGTCCATCGCGCCCGTCAGCGTGCGGTACGCGCGGGCGGTGAAGCGGTCGCGCAGCTTGCGGCCGTGGTGGTCCAGGTACGAGCCCACCGTCCATCCCCCGTCTTCCGTCCGTCCGCGGCCAAAGCGCTCCGCCTGCTCGCTTGGCGTGCGGTACGTCATCATCCCCACCATCCGCGCGATCTCCAGTCCGCGCTCGCCGCCCAGGTCGATCACCCTCCGCTGGATGTGGTTCCACGCGATGGCGTGTGCCGTGTGCGCCGCCGGCGCCGCCATGACGACGATGGACCGCGCCAGCGACGGGTTCTGCGCCGCCCACTCCAGCGCCACCATCCCACCCAGCGACCCGCCCGTCACCAGCGCCACCGACGCGATCCCCAGCTCCTCGAGCAGCAGCTGAATCAGCCGCGCCTGGTCCCGCGTCGTAATCGGCGGATCGTGATCCTGCCGTTGCTGGCGATTCCCTGTTCCCTGTTCCCCATCCCCTGCAGTTTCCCAGGCCGTCCCGTAGCACGACCCCAGCAGGTTCGTGCACAGCACCGCGTACCGCTCCGTGTCGATCGTCCGCCCCGGGCCGATGGCGTCCGCCCACCAGTCCCCGGCCGCGTCCGCCGAGCCGGTGAGCGCGTGGACGACGAGGACCAGGTTGTCGCGCGCCTCGTTCAGCGCACCGTCCAGGTGCCAGGCCTGCACCACACCGCGCAGCACGCCGCCGCTCTCCAGCGCGAAGTCGCCCACGCGCTGGTACCGTCGCTCGCGCGCCGTCATGCGGCCTCCAGCGTCCGGAGCACGGAGACGGTCGTTCCCCCGCGGCCGGAGAGCGGCGCGCGGTGGTGGTAGACGCGCAGCGGAACGCCGCGCTCCAGCGCCAGCCGCGCGGCCGTGGGATGCACGACGCGCGCGCCGCCCTCCGCCAGCACCACCAGCGCCAGCGGGTCGATCTCGCCGATGCGCCGCGCATCGGCGTGGATGCGCGGGTCACGGTCGTACACGGCGTCCACGTCCGTCACGATGTGGCACTCCACGCCCAGCGCCGCCGCCAGCGCCACGGCCGACGTGTCCGATCCGCCGCGCCCCAGCGTGACCGTCTCGCCGTCGTCGCGCGCGCCCTGAAAGCCGCTGATTACGGGGACGATGCCGTCCGCCAGCAGCCGGCGGACGGGCGCGGGGTCCACGTCCTCGATGTGCCCGCCGCAGAACCCGCCCTCCGCCCAGACGCCCGCCTCGCCGCCGCGCAGGCTTCGCGCGTCGATCCCCAGGCCGATGAGCGCCGCGGCGAGGAGCGCGGCGCTCAGGTCCTCGCCCGTGGCCAGCGCGCGGTCCGCCTCCCGCCCATCCGGCCGC
>DATABT010000201.1:0-3921 GCA_036259455.1 Longimicrobium sp.
GGGCGGGAACTGCTGGACATCGGGAGATCGCTCGGGTGTGCGTGGAACGCCTGCAACCTAAGCAGATGCGCCGTCCGGCGGAACACTCGCGTCTCCAGCACCCGTGGAATCGCGAGCAACGACGCGGATTCCCATCGTCGACGTCATCCTGAGTCGGCGCTGCGCACGCTGACTTGATGAACGTCGCTCTCGCCGCGGCTGTCATTTCGAAGGAGGCGCCGGCATGATCGCCGCCGGTGCAGGAACCCGGGGCGCCGACTGAGAAATCTACTCGCCCGGGCAGGTGCCGGGCCCCGCTCCACGAACTCGCCCGAACCTCATCGCGCTGGGCCAGCCTCTCGAAGCCGGAAGGAGGTCCTTCGGTTGCGCCACAGACGCTTGGGTTGCTTCGACCTACGCGCGGGCGCTGCACGAATGGAAAGAAACTCCGGGCGAGCGCGGAGCGAGAAAAGCGAATCACCAGCACGGGTGAGTAGATTTCTCAGTCGGCGCCAGGTATCCAGCACGCGTCGAGACCACGCGGGCGCCTCCTTCGAAATGACAGCGGTGGCGTGGGGCTACCTCGTACAGGTGCACGCAGCGCCGGATGATTCGGAGCTCGTAGCCTCCGCGTCCGATTGATCAGGGGGCGCGGAGGACGAGGTCCACGCGGGCGCTGTCGACCGGGGTGCGGGGGGCGAAGCGCACCTGGAAGGCGACGGTGTCCGACCCGCGAAGGGTGCTCCCGGCCGGCGGCAGGGCGAAGGCGCGCAGGCACTCCACGCTCCCGCCGATGGTGTAGATCTCCGCGCGGTAGTGGCCGGCGGCGTTCGCGGTCGCCCATCCAGACTCGTGGACGAACTGGCTGCACTCCGCGGGCCCCTCCTCCGCCCGCACGAGCGCGTTGGAAACGGGGTTCCCGGCCGCGTCCGTCACCCGGCCGTAGAGCACGGCCTCGTCGCGGGCGGGCGTGCATCCGCACATGGGGTTCTCGCAGGAGACCACGAGCACCAGGCCCAGCGCGGGGGCCACGAAACGGGGGATGCGGATGCGGCGCATGGAGGAAGGTCGTGCGGGTGAAGATGAGCGGGGGGATGCGGACGCGGCTGCGCCCGGCGAGATTGTTATGGAGCGCACGCAAAGAACGCGCGACCGCGCCAACTCCGGACGCGCTACGGGCGCTCCGTCGCCGCGAAGACGCGGGGGGCCAGGCAGGTGACGTCCCGCGGCCCCGGCTCCAGCACCATGAAGTCGACCACCAGCCGCACGCCGCGGACCAGGCCGGCGTTGGCGAGGGCGCACTGCAGCGCGCCGAAGCCGGGCGCCGCGCCGTGCAGGTGCACGTCGCCGTCGTTGACCTCCGCGCGAATGCGCCCGGCGCCGATGGAGGGCTCCGCGGCCAGGCGCGCCTCCACCTCGCGGCGGATGGTCTCCTCCCGCGTCTCGCGCTCCTGCACCTGCGCGGGCGTCTCGCGGGGCTCGCCGCCCAGCAGTGCGCACCCCTGCACGAGCGCCGCCACGAGGGCGAACATCATCCAACCCACCGGCCTGGAACGGAGCCCGGACATCCATTCACCACGTGCGGGGAAACTTTTCGCCCGCCGCTCCCGTCTGAACGGGGGAGCACGGGCCGCTGGAACGTATGGATTTCGCAATCGGCAGGCCAGCCGGGATCGCCCGCGGACCACGTAGCATCAAGCGACATGCGCAGATACCTCGAAACCACCCGCACGCACACCTACTCGCTGCTGTTCGCCCTCCCCCTGCTCGTGCTCTACGAGCTGGGGGCGATGATGATCTCCAGCGGCGGCGGGGGAATGCGCAACGGCGCCGACGTGCTGCTGCGAACCCTCCTCGCCGCCGGAGGGCTGAACGGCACGCTGGCATTCACCGCGGCGCTGGCGGTGGGCGCGGCGGTGCTGGTGGGGCTGGAGCAGAAGCGCAAGCGCGTCCCCATCCGCACCGGCTACCTGGGGGGGATGCTGGCGGAGAGCGTGGCGTACGCCATCGTCTTCGGCGGCATCATCGCCGCGGCGACGCACCTCGTGCTGGGCGGCGTCGTGCGGATGGCGGCGGATGGCGGCAACATCACGACGATGCCGATCTTCGACGGCGTCGTCCTTTCCCTGGGCGCGGGGATCTACGAAGAGCTGCTGTTTCGCGTGCTGCTCACCGGCGGCCTGTTCGGGCTCCTGCTGGCGGCGGGCGTGCGCCGCACGACGGCGGGGGTGATCGCCGTCGTCGTCTCCGCGTTCATCTTCTCCGCGTTCCACTACATCGGGCCGTACGCGTATCCGCTGGAGCTGAACAGCTTTACCTTCCGCTTCATCGCCGGGCTGGCGTTCAGCGCGCTGTACATGGTGCGCGGCTTCGGCATCGCGGCGTGGACGCACGCGCTGTACGACGTGTTCCTCGTCGTGGCGGGACAGGGATGACGCCAGCGCGCCGGTGCGTGCGTGGGATCGTCGGCGCTTCCGGGGGCGGGCGGCGGGTGATACCTTCTGTTTCCGCCGATGGACCGCATCCCCCGCCCGGAGCACGGCCGTGGAGCAGACCGAGACCCAGTTCTACACGGAACGGCAGATCCGCGACCTGACCGGCGCGGTGGACCAGCTGCGCGACGGGCGCGAGACGGTGCTGCGCGACTGGGTGGAGCGGGTGCGCGCCAACCAGGCGATGGTCACGGGGCAGGCGCTGAGCGAGCCGCTGCTGCTGGACCACGTGCCGCAGCTGTTCGACGCCATCCTGGACCGGCTGCAGATCAACCGCTCGCGCGAAGACGCGGAGCAGTTCGCCACGGTGCACGGCTTCACGCGGCGGCTCAAGGGCTACAACATCGCCGAGACGGTGCTGGAGCTGCTGATGTTCCGCCGCGCGATCTGGGCGCACCTCACGGCCGTCGGCGTGCAGGTGGAGGGCGCGTACGCCGCGATGGAGCAGATCGACGGGATGGTGGACCGCGCCGTGCTGGCCTCGCTCAACGCGTACCTGGACCCCGCCGCCTCGATGCTGGAGCGGGACGGGGACGGGGACGGGGAGCCCTCCGCCGGCGACGCCTGAGAGAGCGCCCCCCCCCGTTCGGGCACGGTGGCGGGTCACTGGCGCGGCCGCGTTCGCGCGCGGAAGCATGCGTGCGGGAAAGGGGGCCGGGGGGTGAGGGCCCGCGGCGACCCGGCCAGCCGGAGGGGCCCACGGAACCGATCCGGACCCCTCGCGGGTACACACGGGCCCGGGCGGTCCCGCGGCGCGGCCCGGACAGCGGAGCACGATCCCCGGCAGACACAGACACTCTCCAACGGAGTAGCGGTTCCCATGCGTCGTACCTTCGTCATCCTTCCCGCGCTCGCCCTGCTGGCCGCCTGCGACGGCGGCAGCGGCACCGGATCGGACACGCTCACCCCGCAGGAGGTGGCCGGGGTGTACGAGCTGTGCCGGCTGCGCTTTCAGCCGTCCAACAGCGCGCTCCCCGTGGCGGACCTGCTCACCAGCGTGGTGGACACCACGCCGCCCGCCGGCCGGCCGGAACCTACCATCGCCCTGGCCCGCAACGGCACGTACGACCTGGCCTACACGGACCAGCAGTCGGCCTTCCTGGAGCAGATCCGCGGGTCCATCGGGTACCGCCGGGACCAGATCACCCTCAGCCTCCCGTCGGGGAACGCCAACGCGGCGGCGCTGCTGATGCCGCGCACCCTGCTGCTGAACTACAGCGCCGCCGAGGGCTCGCTCACCGGCGACGCGTCGGGCTTTCCGTACCCGGTCACGCGGGCGGACTACGCCTCGGCGGCGGGGATCAGCCAGGAGGGGCTGCAGAGCTCCATCAACGGCACCCTGCAGGTCACGTTCAACGTGGACGGGTGCTGAGGCGCGAACGGCCTTCGTTCGCTACAATACGGAGCTGGAACACCGGGCGGGCCCGGCGCGATCGTTGCGCCGGCCCCC
>DATABT010000202.1:0-3061 GCA_036259455.1 Longimicrobium sp.
GCCCATCCATCACGGCTCCGCGTCCTCTCTCTCGTTTTCCTCCGCGTGACACAGAAGCCGTCACGCGATGAACCGCATCACTCCGGTCCCTGCACCATCTGCGGAAGGGTCTGCACCTCCTTGATGTGCAGCCTGCGCTCGCCGCGGGGCAGCTGCAGCGTCACCTTTTCGCCCGCCTTCCTGCCCATCAGCGTCTGGCCCAGCGCCGACGCCATGGAGATCTGCCCGCTGTCGATGTCGATGAAGTCGCCGAACGCCAGCGTGTACGTCTCTTCCTCGCGCGTGCGCATGTCCACCACCGTCACGCGGCTGCCAAAGCCCACGCGGTCGGCGGGGATCTCCGACAGGTCGATCTTGCTGAGCTCGCCCGCGCGGCGGGTAAGGTGGTTCAGACGCGCCTGCACGAACTGCTGGCGCTCCAGCGCCGACTTGTACTCCGAGTTCTCGCGCAGGTCGCCGTGCTCCACGGCCTTCTTGATGGCCTCGGGAAGCACAACCTGCAACTCGTGCGTAAGGCGCTCGATCTCCTCGCCCAGCTTGTTCTTCAGCTCGTCAAGCATTTCACCGTTCCGAATGATTTATCCAATACGGCCAGCAGTGGCGCAAATGTAACCGCCCCTGCGCGGGGTGCGCTACTCTTTCGTCACGCACCACCCTTCCGGGGTATGAACAGAAAACCACGGCCGGGCTCATGCGAATGCGGTTTTACGTTCGCCCCGCGTCCCCGCGTGATTGGTCTCCGGGTGCGGGAGGTGTTATCGTCCCGCGTTCGCCAATCCCGGCCCGTACGGACCCACGACCGATGCATAAGAACAGCAGGGCACTTTTTCAGCGCTACGCCGCGCCCTACTTCACCCCCGGCGCGCGCGTGCTGGAGATCGGCCCCGACCGCCATCCCAGCACCTACCGCACGCTGCTGCAGGGCGAGTTCGCCGCCTGGGACACGCTGGACGCCTTTCCGCGCACGGACGTCCCGCTCACCTACCTGGCGGAATCCGAGTATTCGTTCCCCGTGCCGGACGCCGCGTACGACATCGTCTTCAGCGCGCAGGTCATCGAGCACGTGCGCAAGATCTGGCGGTGGATGCCGGAGCTGGCGCGCGTCTGCAGGCCGGGCGGCCTGGTGATCACCATCAACCCCGTCAGCTGGCACTACCACGAGTCGCCGGTGGACTGCTGGCGCATCTACCCCGAGGGAATGCGCGCCCTGAGCGACGACGCGGGGCTGGACGTGGTGCTTGCGGAGTGGGGAAGCCTGGAGATGCGGGGGCTGGAGAAGCGCGTGCCGCAGAAGATCCGCAAGCAGCAGGTCTTCCAGCGCCTCTCCGGGGTCGTGGGAATGCTGAACGCCGCCGTGAGGTTTCCCGTCGAGGCCGCCTACGACACCATCACCGTCGCCCGCAAGCGCGGGGGATGATCCTCCGCGCAGGATGCTGAACCTCCGCGCACTCAAGTCATCCTGAGTCGTTCGGCGCTGCGCGCACCCTGTGGGATGAAAGTCGCTCGCGCCGCGGCTGTCATTTCGAAGGAGGCGCCGCGTGATCGCTGCCGGTGCAGGAACCTGTGGCGCCGACTGAGAAATCTACTCGCCGGGGCAGGTGCCACGCCCCGCTCGACGGCCCTCGCCCGAATGGTTCTTTCTATTCAGCGCCTGTAGACGCGGGGCGCCTCCCATCACATCAGAAAGTCGGTTGTTGCGGGCGATGAGGGGCTTCTGCCGAAGCGACTTTCTTGGGAGCGCCCGTCGACGCGGGGCGCCTCGCATCACAGCAGAAAGTCGGTTGTTGCGGGCGCTGATGGGCTTCTGCCGAGGCGACTTTCTTGGGAGGGAGCGCCGGCGCGGAATTCGAAGGCCCCCAACCGCCTGGGCGCGACTGCAGGACCTTCTCGCCAGACCGAGGGGCTGGCTCCGTGGCGTGGAACCAGCCCCTCGGTTGTGCTTGCGGGGTCCTTCGGTCGGCACCAGAGTGTTTCGTGGAAACAGGTTCCGAGTGGCGCCTCTCTCAGGATGACGGGTCCTGGCGCAAGGTTGGTAGCACCCCGTCAGGCGGATTCGGTCCTGGAGGCCGCGCGCGGTGTTGCGTCTCCCGCACCGTGGTTCTCCCCCTCTCCGCGAGAAACGCGCGAGGAGGGGGCCGGGGGGAGGGGCCCAGCCGCCGCGCCGCCGCGGGGGCGGCGCACGCCCAGCGCCAGGGCGGGGAGCACCTCGCCCGCGATGCTCCACAGCCGCGACAGCACCGCCAGCGACGCCGCCACCCCCGCCGGCAGCAGTCCCGCCAGCAGCAGTGCCATCGCGCCTTCCTTGAACCCCGCGCCGCCCGGCGCGATCACCACCGCGTAGCCCACGATGAAGGCGAGCGCGTTGATGGCCGTTACCGGCCAGAACGCGCTCGCCGGCAGGTCCACGAAGGCGCGGAGAAAGAGGAAGAACGCCGCGCCGTAGAGGATCCACGATCCCGCGGAGATCAGCAGGAAGACGATCCCGTCCACCCAGCTCCCGCCCCACTCCGGCATCGTCCGCTTGGTCACTCGCGCCACCACGCCCAGCGCGCCGCGGATGACGCGCGGGTGCACGGCCAGCAGCACCAGCGGCGCCATCCATCGCAGCACCGGCAGCAGCGGCGCCAGCGTTCCCGCCAGTTCCATCGGCAGCAGCCACACGCCCATGGCGCCCGCCGCCAGGAGCAGGAACCCCATCTGCACCAGCAGCGACATCACCGTCACCGCCGGCGTGAGCCCCACGCCGGGACCCAGCTGCGCCAGCGCGAGGAACTGCCAGACCACGCCGGGGATGTAGCGGCTCAGGTTCGACAGGAACCACGCGCGCGCCAGGGGGCGGAACGGCACCGTCAGTCCGCAGCGGCGCAGCACCAGCTGCCAGACCAGCACGCCCCAGAGGAGCACGGCGGAAAGCACCAGCACCGAAGCCGCCAGCAGCGCCGGCCGCAGCTTCCAGTCGAAGCCGCGGATCTGGTCCAGGTCGGTGATGATGCGATGGGCAATGAAGCCGGCGGCGGCCAGGACGAGCGCCGCCGCCAGCCACCGCCGCAGGGCGGGGGAG
>DATABT010000203.1:0-4081 GCA_036259455.1 Longimicrobium sp.
GTCTGCGCGGGCGGCGTCTGCGCGGGCGGCGTCTGCGCGGGGGGCGTCTGCGGCGCGGGGTCGGCGGGGCCGGCCAACAGTGCGTCGATCTCGCGGGCGAACTGGTCGAAGGGCACGGCGCCGGTGAGCGCGCGCTGGCCCTTGCGCGAGTTCAGGATGAACGTGGGGGTGCCGTTGATGCGCGCCTCCGCCGCCTGCATGGCGTCGCCGATGATGAGCGACGCGGTGCGGTCGTTGAGCGTGCAGTCGCGGTAGTCGTCCATGTTCAGTTCCAGCTCGCGCGCAAAGCCCTCGAAGCGCTGCGGCGCGTCGGCCTGGCCGCTCCACTCGCGCTGCGTGGCGAACAGGCGGTCGTGCATCTGCCAGAACTTGCCCTGCACGCCGGCGCACATGGCGGCCTCGGCGGCGCCGAACGCCTCGCGATGCGACGAAAGCGGCAGGTTGATGTACAGGATGCGCGCCCGCCCCGTAGCCACGTACACGCTGTCGATCTGCTTGTACGTGGTGGTGGAGAAGTCGCGGCAGTACGGACACTGGAAGTCGGAGATCTCCACGATGGTGACCGCCGCGGTGTCGGAGCCCTTCATCCGGGAGCGGTTGGCGCGCTCTTCCAGCGAGTCGGCGCTGATGCGGCGGACGCCGCCGCTCTGGGCGCCCTGCGACTGCCCGCAGGCCGTGGTCGCCAGGGTCGCGGTGATCAGCAGGGCCGCGGCGGCCAGCGTGGAGATGCGCATCATCGCTCGTGCGTGCGTTGGGGAAAGCAGAAAGCACGGCGGATTTTCTCCGCGCGCCGCCGCCGTAGATCGAGAGGAATCGCCCGAGAAGATAGTCGCCCGGCGCGCCGCGGGTCAAATGGGGGATGTCACGCGGAGGGGCGCGGGAAACCTTCCGCCACCGGAGCGAACGAAATTCGCCGCTGGAATTCGCAAGGTCAGCCTTGGCGGGCTGCGAGCACAAGCGGAGCGGGTGAAGCCCCGTTCGCGAGGTACGAGCGAGACGGGCGTATGGCGTTGCGAGCCGCGGCTTCAGCCGCCCTCGAGCGGCGGCGCCCCCATCACCGCGCGCACGCGGTCGAGCGTCCATTCACGAACCTCCGCGGGGGGCCAGGCGCCGCGGCGCGCGTCGTCCACCAGGCGCTCGGCTTCGGCGAGGGCGCGCGCGGCGGTGCGGGGGTCGATCCACCCGGCGGCGAGGGCGGCGTCGAACTCGTCGCGGTCCAGAATGGAGACGCGTCCGTCCGCATCCATCCACACGTCCAGGAACAGGTCCGTCGTCTCCCAGCGGCTTCGTTCCATCACCACCGGCGTGAGGACGTTGGCGTACACGCCGGTAAAGGTGCCGTCCGCGGCGTGGAATCGCCCCACGTCGTGCCACACGCCGCCGCGCCAGGTGAACCAGACGACGGACGCGCCGGGCTCCAGCGCCACCCGCGCATCCACCTCCATCGGCTTCTCCATCCGCGCGGCCGGGAGAAAGGTGACCACGCAGACGCCGTCATCCTCCACCACCGGCTGCTCGAAGACCTCCTCGCGGTCCGGCGGGCGGCGATAGTGGATGGTGACGGTGCCGCCGCGGGCGTAGCGCGGCTCAGCCGGCATCGTGGCGGCCGGCGTGGTCCTGCGCGTCCACCACGGCCAGGGCGGTCAGGTTCAGCACGTCCGCGGCGTCGCTGCCGCGCTGCAGCACGTGGATGGGATGGCCCATCCCCAGCAGTATGGGGCCGAACGCCTCGGCCTTTCCCATCCGCCACATCAGCTTGTAGGCGATGTTGGCGGCGTCCAGGTTGGGGAAGATGAGGATGTTGGGCCGGTTCACCAGCGTGGTGAACGGATAGCTTTCGCGCCGGAAGTCGTCCAGCAGGGCCGTATCCGCCTGCATCTCGCCGTCGATCTCCAGCTCCGGCTCGCGCAGCTTCACCAGTTCCGTGGCCACGCGCACCTTGTCGGAGCGGGGGTCGCGCACCGAGCCGAAGTTGCTGAAGGAAAGCATCCCCACCCGCGGGACCAGGCCCAGGCGCTTGACGAAGTCCGCCGCCAGCAACGCGATGTCGGCCAGCGTCCCGGCGTCGGGGTCGATGTTGACAGTGGTGTCGGCAAAGAAGACGGTGTCGTGCTCCAGCACCATCATGTACAGCCCCGCCACCCGCCGCACGCCGGGCGCCGTGCCGATGGCCTCCAGCGCGGGGCGGATGGTCTCGGGATAGTGCATGTCCTCGCCCGCCAGCAGCCCGTCGGCGTCGCCGGAGAGCACCATCATGTTGCCGAAGAAGACGGGCTCGTTCATCCGCTCGCGCGCCTGGGCCAGCGTGGTGCCCTTGCGCTGGCGGCGGCGGTAGAACTCCTGCGCGTACCGCTCGCGCCGCTCCTCGTCCGCGCGCGGATCCACGACCTCCGCGCCCTGGATGGAGACGCCCAGCATCTGCGCCCGCTGCCGGACGTACTCCGGCCGGCCCAGGAGGATGGGATGGGCGATCCCCTCCGCCAGGACGAGCGCGCAGGCACGAATGATCCGGTCGTTCTCGCCCTCGGGGTACACGATGCGGCGCGGGTCCTGGCGGGCGCGGCGCATGATGTCGCGCATCACTTCGCGGCCGCGGCCCAGGCGCGCGATGAGCTCGGCGCGGTACTGCTCCAGGTCGATCTGCACGCGCGCCACGCCCGTCTCCATGGCCGCCTGCGCCACCGCGGGCGCCACCCACAGCATGATGCGCGGGTCGAACGGCTTGGGGATCAGGTAGTCAGCGCCGAAGCGGAAGCGCTCGTTGCCGTACGCCTTCTCCACCGCCTCGGGAACGTCCATGCGCGCCAGCTCGGCCAGCGCGCGGGTGGCGGCCATCTTCATCTCGTCGTTGATGGCGCGCGCCCGCACGTCCAGCGCGCCGCGGAAGATGAAGGGGAAGCCCAGGACGTTGTTGATCTGGTTGGGATAGTCCGTGCGCCCCGTGGCGACCATGGCGTCGCGGCGCACGGCGAGCACGTCTTCCGGCAGGATCTCGGGATCGGGATTGGCGAGGGCGAATACGATGGGCGCCTCGGCCATGGACGCCACCATCTCCTGCGTCACCGCGCCCGCGACGGAGAGGCCGACGAAGAGGTCGGCGCCCACCATGGCGTCCGCGAGCGTGTGCAGGTCGCGGGTGGTGGCGAAGCGGCCCTTGTACCTGTCCAGGTTCCCCCGGTCGGCGCGGATGACGCCCTTGCTGTCGGTCATCACGACGTTCTCGCGGCGCAGGCCGAGGGAGATGTACAGCTCCGCCGTGGCGATGGCAGCGGCCCCGGCGCCGGAGAAGACGACCTTGAGCTCGTCGATCTTCTTGCCGCTGATGTCCAGCGCGTTGAGGAGCGCGGCGCCACTGATGACGGCGGTTCCGTGCTGGTCGTCGTGAAAGACGGGGATCTCCAGCCGCCGCTTGAGCTCTTCTTCGATGTAGAAGCACTCGGGCGCGCCGATGTCTTCCAGGTTGATGCCGCCGACCGTGGGTTCCAGCATCTCGCAGAAGCGGATGACGTCGTCGGGGTCCTTGCTGGCGACCTCGATGTCGAACACGTCGATGTCGGCGAAGCGCTTGAAGAGCACGCCCTTGCCCTCCATCACCGGCTTGGCCGCCAGCGGGCCGATGTCGCCCAGCCCCAGCACGGCGGTGCCGTTGGAGACGACGGCCACCAGGTTGCCGCGCGCGGTGTAGCGGAACACGTCCTCCGGGTTCGCCGCGATCTCGCGGCAGGGCTCGGCCACGCCGGGGCTGTACGCGAGGGAAAGGTCGCGCTGGGTGCTGGCCGGCTTGGTGGGGACCACCGCGATCTTGCCGCGCCTGCCCTGGCTGTGATAGTCCAGCGCGTCCTGCCGCCTGTTCGACATGCTGTTATCTGCCTTGCGTTTGTGAGTCCCGTGCGAGGGGACAGACTGGGGCGGGGGCCGGGGGGTGTCAAGCTGGGGGATGAGGGGACGGGGGAAAGAGGGTGAAGGGGTGAAGGGTGAGCGCGCGCCGTTCCCCGGGCGAGGGCGGCTGAAGCCGCGGCTCGAACTGCCATACGCCCCGTCCTCGCTCGCCGCCCTCGCCAGACGGGGCTTCAACTGCGGG
>DATABT010000204.1:0-5284 GCA_036259455.1 Longimicrobium sp.
CCCCCCGCTGTTGCTCAGAGGAAGGGCAGAGTCCGCCTGCTATTCCCTATTCCCTATTCCCTATTCCCTATTCCCTATTCCCTCTTCCCTCAGTATCCCCGCACCGCGCGGACCGCGTTCATCAGCCCGTACCCCTGCTCCGAGTGACGGCTGGGATAGTACTGCGCCGTCTGCTGCAGGCGCGCGCGCAGCTGGTCGCGCGTCATCCACGGGTTGTAGCTCCACACCAGCGCCGCCACGCCGCCCGCCACCGCCGTCGCGTTGCTGCTGCCGCCCATCCCCACCAGGTCCGCCGTGTAGCGGCCCGTGCTGGGCACGTCCAGGTACGAGGTGAGCTCCACCTGGCTGCCGCGGTGAATGCCGCAGGGCACGCCGCCGCTCGGATAGGTGACGCCGGTCACCGCCACCACCTCCGGCATGTCCGCCGGAAAGATGACGTTGCTGTCCAGAATGCCGTCCCAGCACCCGCTGGTGCCCGCCGCGCCGAAGAACAGCACCTGCCGGCCGTAGTGCCAGTACTCGATCTCGTCCGACACCTGCCACAGCCAGTTCAGCGACTCCCACGCCATTACGATCACCTGCGCGCCGTACTGGTTGGCCGCGCGCACGCTGGCCTTGGCGTCGCTGCTGTTCACCGCCGCCACGCCGCTGGCGTGCCGCACGCTCACCAGGCTGGCGCGGTAGGCAATGCCGCCCACGTTCTGCCCGTCCCACGGCGCGGCGATGATGCCGGCCATGCGCGTGCCGTGGCCGCAGTCGTCGTAGACGCTGGACTGCGAGGAGATGCGCAGCAGGGTGAGCGTGCGGCCGTAGCTCTGCCCCGCCGTGAAGGTGCTCACGAACTGCCCCTGGCCGGACGAGATGCCGCTGTCGATCAGCCCGATCTTGATTCCCGAACCGCTGCTGTAGCTCCACGCGGCGGGAATGCCCATCCCCGTGAACTTCTGGGAATAGACGTCGCCGGTGGAGGTGTACTGGCGGTCGCCCGTCCACGTGCTCCCCCAGCCGCACCCGCCGATCCCCGCGAACTGTGGAAGCTCCTGCGCGATCAGCACCGGCTCCACGTAGTCCACGAACGGCAGCTTGCGCACCGCGCTCAGCGCCGCCGGGTCCGCGAGACGGACTTCGATCACCGGCAGCAGGTCATCTTCCCCCAGCAGCTGCACGCCCGGCTGCGCCAGCACCGCCGCGCGCCCCTGCGCCTTCTGGTTCCGGTCCACCAGCACCTTGCCACGCCACACGCCGCGCGCCACGCCCGGCTGCTTGAGGCCGATGGCCACGCGCCCTTCCGAGAACTGCACCAGCGACCACAGTTCGGCGTCGCTCTTTTCGATCAGCGTGCCGGGGCGCTGCTCCTGCCGAGTGGGAATCGGCTGGCCCGCGTTCGCGAGCGAGGGATCCAGGTCCGGACCGGAGGGCGTGCCGTCGGAGCAGGCGGCCAGAACGGCCAGGGCCAGCACCGCGGTCGTGAGCGAACGAATGGGCATGGGCATCCTCGTACCGGGGGGATGAACAACGGCGC
The DNA here is from genome assembly GCA_036259455.1 of Longimicrobium sp. Classification (GTDB taxonomy): domain Bacteria; phylum Gemmatimonadota; class Gemmatimonadetes; order Longimicrobiales; family Longimicrobiaceae; genus Longimicrobium. The sequence continues at coordinate 1,523 of DATABT010000204.1, forward strand.
ACGCGCCCGCGACGTGGGACGGCGCCGGCGGAAAAGCCGCAAGTTTGTGGGTTTGAACGCATGGAGTGTAACGGAGAACCCTTTCCGCCGCAAGTTATGCGTCATCACATTGACCAATTCCCTCAATCGCCTGTGCCGCAATGGCTTACTGGAACGGCACAAAGACGGGAGGACGCGGAGGGAAGCCGTCTCCCTCCGCGCCCTCTCGTTTCTGCCTGCGCGCCCTCTGCGTCAGGAGACGCTCAGTCGCGGATGCGATGATGCCGCCGCATCACCTCCACCAGGCGGTCGTGCGGCAGGGCGTGCACCCGGAAGCCGTCGGCGCCCGTCATCGTCCGGGCCGCGAGCATGGCGTTGAGGATGGCCTCCTCCGTGGCGTACGCCGTGGCGGAGAAGAACGGGCTGATCTCTTCGTTGGAGAGCATGCGGACGTCGCCGACCCCTTCCGAGACCGACGCGCCGCGATTGGCGGTGGAGAAGGCGAGAAAGATGTCGCCCGACGAGTTCTCGCCGAACCCGCCCATTCGCCCGATCCCCAGCGACACGCGCGTCGCCATCCGCTTGAGCTGGTGCGGCAGCAGCGGCGCGTCCGTCGCCACCACCACGATGATGGAGCCCATCCCCTCGACGCGCGACGCGGGCGCGGCCGGCGGCGTGGCGGCGCCGGTCCGGTCGTCCGGGCAGGCGGAAACGCCGGCCAGCCACTCGCGCGACGGCGGCTGCCCGCCCGCGATGCACGGCATTCCGTCCGTGATCTCCTGGCCCACGGGCACGCCGTCCACGCGAAGGCCGCGGCGCCCGCCGTAGTTGCACTGCACCAGCACGCCCACCGTGTAGGTGGAATCCCCCACCCGCACCCGCCGCGACGCGGTGCCGATGCCGCCCTTGAAGAAGTGGCAAATCATCCCCGTGCCGCCGCCCACGTTTCCCTCCTGCACGGGCCCGCCGCGCGCGCCGTCCAGCGCCGCGAACGCGTGCTCCGGGCGCACGTGGAATCCCATGTCGTCGTTCAGCGCGCCGTCGAAGGTTTCCGCGACCACGGGAAGGGCGAAGATGGGCGCGCGGCCGTTGCGCGACATCCAGTCGATCACCGCGTCGCGCACCACGCCCACGCTGTGGGTGTTGGTGATGAGCACGGGCCCCTCCAGCACGCCGGATTCCTCGATCCACGTGGTGCCCGTCATCTCGCCGTTGCCGTTGAGCGCGAACCACGCGGCGAACACGCTGTCCGGACCCGTGCGTCCGCGCGGCAGGATGGCCGTCACCCCCGTGCGCACCGGCCCCTGCCCCCGCACCAGCCGTCCCTCGCCCTGGATGAGCGTGGTGTGCCCCACCTCCACCCCCGGCACGTCGGTGATGGCGTTCAGCGGCCCCGGCGTCCCCGGCAGGTTGATCCCCAGGTCCCGCGCCCGCGGCCGTTGCTGGGCCTCCGCCGACCCGGCGAGGAATGCCGCCGCCAGCGCAAGGCGGAAGGCGTGGCGGATTCGGGGGGAAATGTTCACGATGGAGAGCAGAGTGAGTGAGAAAGGTGTCTGGCGAGGCGGCGAAAGGGTGGACCGCCGGTCAGGGGCCGCCCCTCCCCTTCGCGCTGCCAGCGGCTCGGCGACCCGGCAAGGCCTGCTCCAGGACGCCGGCACCCGGCGCGCCCCGGGCGTCGCGGTCCGCCACCCCCCGCGGGTCCGCGAGCGAGCACGTCTCGCGGACCAGGGCCTCGAGCCTGGGAGAATAGCGCAGGCGTTCCCGGCGGGCCAGCCGGATCCCGGCACTCGCTCGTATCGACCGTTCACCCATCGGTGGACCATTGCTGCGGCCGGCCCACTCCCCGTGCCCGCTGATGATCGATCCCTTCGGGCAGAACCCTGCGCACACCCGCGTATAGGCCGCGCGGATTCAGAAAGCGCCAACGAATTCGCGGCCTCAAGTGACTATACCAGGTAGCTGCCGATGTTCTGCCGCCGCGTGTAGCCGGCGCCTTCGCAAATCCCGCCGTGCGTGCGATCGCGGCGGAGCTTCTCCACCCGCACATACGCCGCATCCGCGCCCGGGCACGGATGCCCGCCGTTCCGCCTTCTTCCGGCAACGGCACGCCGGCCGCAAGGCCGTTCGCAGAGCGAGGAGTCTCCACAGACACCCGGCTGCCGAAGCAGGGAAGAAGAACGCCGCCGGCGCGATTGCCGGCAGAATCGTCCCCCCACGTCCCAGGAGACACGGAATGAAGAAGTTCACTTCGCTGGTGCTCGCCGGTGCCGTCGGCCTTGCCGGCTGCGCCGATCAAGTCACGTCGCCGGAAGCGGTCGCGCCCGTCCTGAGCCTGTCGCAGTCCGGCACGCCGGTTTCCGATCAGCATCTGGTGGTCTTCAAGGGCAAGGCGCCTCAGGACTTCGAGGCACAGGTCGCCCGTCTGGGCGGCACGGTCGCGATGAACCACAAGATCGGCGTGGCCGTGGTGGCGGGCCTGAACGAGGCCAGTGCCTCGGCGCTCAAGACGGCGGTCAACGCCGACTTCGTGGAGCCCGCGCCGGAGCTCATGCTGGTCGATCCCGCCGCGACCGGGGAGCCGGTGCTGGCGGAGGCCCTCGCCGCAGCCGCCCCGCTCGCGGCCGCGCCGGCCAGCGCCACCAACCCGGCGGGCGCCATCCTGTTCGCGAACCAGTGGAACATGAGGCAGGTCCGCGCCGACGAGGCGTGGGCGGCGGGGCGCCTGGGCAGTTCCAGCGTGACGGTGGCGATCCTGGACACGGGCATCGACTACCTGCTTCCCGACCTGACGGGGCGTGTAGACCTGAGCCGGTCGATCTCGTTCGAGCCGCGCGACGACGTGTACGCCGCCGTGTACTTCCCGGGCCGCCATCCGAGCACCGACCTGCACTACCACGGCACCAACGTCGCCACGCAGGTGGCCAGCAACGCCTGGGCCTTCGCGGGCGTGACGTCGCAGACCACGCTCATGTCGGTCAAGGTGTGCAGCGTGCTGGGCGGCTGCCGCGGCGTGACCCAGGGCATTCTCTACGCGATCGACAACGGTGCCGACGTCATCAACATGAGCCTGGGCGGCTGGTTCTCCAGGGCCGCCAATCCGGGCGCGGTGGCGGCGTACAACCGGATCTTCAACTACGCGGCGCAGCAGGGCGTGACCATCGTCGTCGCGGCCGGCAACGACGCCAACGATCTGGACACCCACAAGAACATCGCGATCAAAGACGCCTCGGGTGCCATCGTGGACCGCGTGCACGTCCCGTCGTTCTTCGCGGCGTACTGCGACGCCACTCACGTGATCTGCGTGTCGGCCACGCGGAACAACGACGTTCCGGCCAGCTACACCAACTACGGGCGCTCGGCCATCGACGTGGCCGCGCCGGGCGGCGGCAGCGGCGACTGGGTGTACTCGCTGTGCCCGCAGACAAGCCTGCTGTACAACTGCGCGGGCGGCTACTACACCATCGGCGTGGCGGGGACGAGCCAGGCCGCGCCCCACGTCGCGGGCCTCGCCGCGCTCGCGGTGGAGGATGTCGGCCGCAGGCCGGCCCAGGTGGCCGCGTACATCCGCAACTCCGCGGACGCCATCGGCGGCGGCAACACCGCGTACTACGGCAAGGGCCGCATCAACGTGGCCACGGCGGTCGGGCAGTAGCCCGACACCGAGACTGAACGACAGGGGAGGGTCCGCGAGGACCCTCCCCTGTTGCATTTCCCCGCATCGGCGCGCCAGGCGCCGGCGCCGCCCGCGGACCACGCAGCCCCGGCCGGGATCACCCGGCCGGG
>DATABT010000205.1:0-2070 GCA_036259455.1 Longimicrobium sp.
CCGCCACGCGGACGAGTTGTCCACGACGATGGCGCCCTCCTCCGCCGCGACGGGCGCCCACTCCCTGGAGCGGTCGCCACCGGCGGAGAAGAGGGCGAAGTCCACCCCGCGAAAGACGCCCGGCTCCGCGACGGTGCACGCCCAGTCGCGCCCGCCCCAGCGCAGCGAGCGCCCCCTGGACCGCGGCGACGCCAGGAGCGTCAGCCGGTCCACGGGGAGCTTGCGCTCGGCCAGCACCTGCAGCATGGTCCGCCCCACGGCGCCCGTGGCGCCCAGCAGTGCGATGTGCATCGTTCCCGCCCTCCTCAGGCCACGCCCGCGGCGGCCGCGGCTTCGGCCGGCAGGCCGAGCGTGAAGCCGTCGTGCAGCGCCCGCAGCGCCTCGTCCTCCTTGTCGCTGGGGACCAGAAGCGTGATGGAGATGGAGGACGTCGACACCGCCTCCACGTCCACCCCCGCCTCCATCAGCGTGCGGTATGCCTGCGCGTACACGCCGGGGCGGCCGCTCATCCCCCGCCCCACCAGCGCGATGCGGGAGAGGCCGGTGCGCTCGTCCATCCGCCCGCCGCCGCCCAGCCGCGCCGCCACCTCCGCCGCGATCTCCTTCGCGCGCGCCAGGTCGTCCTCGCGCACGGTGAGCTGCAGCAGCACGCCGCCGTCCGAGTCCGGCGCCTCGGTGACCATGTCCACGCTCACCCCCGCGTCCGCCAGGCCGACGAGCACCTCGGTGGGCGTGCGCATTCCCGCGGGGAGGCCGTGGACGATGAGCTTGGCAAACCCGCGCGAGGGCGCGAGGCCGGTGACGACCTGGTCTTCGCGTACCATGGGATTCTCGGTGATCAGTGTGCCGCGCGTGGGGTCGTCCTCGCCGGGCCCCTCCACGAAGGACGAGAGCACGCGGATGTCCAGCGCCGGCTCGCGCGCGCCGAGGTCCACGGCCCGTGCGTGCATCACCTGCGCGCCGCTCTGGGCCAGCTCCACCATCTCGTCGTGCGAGATCCGGGGGATGATGCGCGCGTCGGGCACGCGGCGCGGGTCGCAGGTGAAGATGCCGTCCACGTCCGTGTAGATCTCGCACCGGTCCGCGTTCAGCGCCCGCGCCAGGGCGACCGCGGTCGTGTCCGATCCGCCGCGCCCCAGCGTGGTGATCTCGCGCGCCGTGCTGACGCCCTGGAAGCCGGCGACGATGGCGACGCACCCCTCCTGCACCGTCTCGCGCACGCGGTCGGCGCGCACCTCCACGATTCGGGCGGAGGTGTGCGTCGCGTCGGTGATGATGGCGGCCTGGCTGCCGGTAAGGGAGCGCGCCTCCACCCCTTCCTGGCAGATGGCCATCGCCAGCAGCGCCATGGAGATGCGCTCGCCGGCGGTGAGCAGCATGTCCATCTCGCGCGGGTGCTCGCCGCCGGGAGCCTTCTCCCCCGTGACGGCCTGGGCCAGCTCGATCAGCTCGTCGGTGGTGTGCCCCATGGCGCTGACCACCACCACCACGTCGTCGCCGCGTCGGCGCGCGCGCCACGCGGGCCGCCACGATCCGGATGCGCTCGGGCGTGCCTACCGAGGTGCCGCCGTACTTCTGGACCAGCAAAGCCATACAGCAGGGAATAGGGAACAGGGAATAGGGAATAGCCTGCAACTGCAACGGACGGCCTGTGCACAGCAGGGTTCGTGCTCGCGGGGTCCCTCCCCCGGCCCCGTCCCACGGAAATTCCCCGCGAAGAGGGAGAACCTCAGTCGCGCGACCGACGGGATCGCGTGCGTCGGCACGCCCCTACGGGCTCGCATTGCCTCGGAGCCCCGGTGGGGGCTGGGGCGCGCGCCGCTCACCCCGCACGCCGCACCCTCCATCCGTTATTCACGCACGCACGCACTTTCGTACTTCGCACCGCCCTCAGAACACCTGCAGCTCGCCGATGTACTTGGCCGGGTTCGCCTGGATGTCGGCCATCAGGCGCTGCATCGTCGTGACTAGGCGCTGGAACTCCTCGTACAGCGCCGGCTGATGAGCGACCCGGCGCTGTACGAGGAGTTCCAGCGCCTGGTCACGACGATGCAGCGCCTGATGGCCGAC
>DATABT010000206.1:0-3165 GCA_036259455.1 Longimicrobium sp.
CAGCCATGAGCGTGGGTGAGTAGATTTCTCAGTCGGCGCAACAAGATCCTGCATGAGGCAAGTCCTCGTGGGCGCCTCCTTCGAAATGACAGCTCACGGCGCAGACTTCGTGCGTGCAACCAAATCCGCGATGAACCGGAAAAGAGAAGGCGCGGAGGCGATGGATCATCCTCCGCGTCCTTTCCTTTCCTCCCGCGGCCTCCGCGTGGTCGATTTCCCGCGAGCGTGTTCAAAGATTCGTCCACCGAGAAGCAGGTGACGTCATCCTGAGGAGCGCCCTCACGAAAACTTCATGGTGCACAACGCTCTCGGCGCGACCGAAGGACCTTGTCCGCGAAGCGAAGTGCCAGTCCCTCGCACCGAAGCGAGCCTGTCGTTTTGCCGGCAAGGTCCTTCGGTCGCCGCCGTATGACGTGCATCGACAAGGACCTGCGCGGCGGCTCCCTGAATAGAAAGGGATTCGGGCGAGCTCCGTGGAGCGGGTCGTGGCACCTGCCCGGGCGAGTAGATTTATCAGTCGGCGCCACAGGTTACTGCACCGGCGGCGATCACGCGGGCGCCTCCTTCGAAATGACAGCCGAGGCAAGCGACTTTCATTCGACAGGGGTGCGCGTAGCGCCGAAGGACTCAGGATGACATCGTGCGGGGGAAGAGATTTTTCAACACCCTCTGAGCCTGAGGGACACTGCTGCATGAGCGCGACCGACGGATCTCCTCGCCCGATCTGCGAGGATGGGTCCGTGGCAGTGAGCCGCCTCCCAGTTTTGCGGGCGAGATCCTTCGGTCGGCGCCCGTCCGTCTCGCGGGTGGACGGGGTGGCGCGGCGCCTCCCTCAGGAAATCAAGGTCGCTTGTTCCGGATGCGTTGTTACGGCTCAGCCGGAGAGCGCGCCTCCGTGGTGGTCAGCAGCTGCTCGGAGATGACGTACCACTTGCCGTCATCGTCGTCGCGCTTGAAGACGTACTCCTGCATGCCGCGCCCCTGCCGCGTGCGCCCGTCGCCGCCGAAGATCCACTCCTTGTCCACCAGCACGCGCGCGCGGTCCTGCGCCTGCCACTGGACGTTGATGGCGTGGATGCCGATGCGCCGGTCGTCGTAGCGCCGCAGGTCGCGGGTGCGGTCGCGGCGCACCCCGGAGCGCGGCAGGTTGTTGGAGTTGTAGTAGTCCACGCGGCTGGCGTAGTGACCCACGTGGCGGCTGATGTCGCCCTCCACCCACGCCCTGTTCAGGTCCTCCACCGCGTCCCGGATGTCCTGCTCCGCCTCCGCCTGCGGGCTTGTGCCCGCCGGAGGAGGCGCCGCCGGACCCGGCTGCGCGGGCGGGGTGGACGGGTTCGGCTCGGGCTGCGTCACGGGCGCGGGTTGGCCGGCGGCCTGCGCGGCGACCCCCTGCAGGCGCACGAACTCCTCGTCCAGCGCGGCCAGGCTCCCCGAATCCGGCTGCGCGGCCGCCGTGGGCGGGGGTTCGTCGTCGCCGCCGCGGCGCGCGGCCCAGACCGCGACCGCGAGCAGCAGCAGCAGCGGCACGATCCACAGCACCGGGGTGCGCGGGAACACGGGGCGCCGCGTGGACGCCGGTGGCGTGACGGGTATGCCGTCCGCGGGCACCACGCCCGCGTCCACCGCCCGCGGCGCTTCCGCGGCGGGCGGGCCGACGATCGGCACACCCGCCGTCGCGCTGACCAGCTCCGTTGCGTCCGGACCGGGGACCGGCGCGGCGGACGCGGCATGGAATGCGGTCGCGTCGTCCTCCGCCTGCGCGGCGCTCAGCGCTTCCACGAATGCGGCCGCGTCGGGAAAGCGGTCCGCCGGGCGCGTGCGCAGGGCGCGCTGGACGACGTCGCGCAGGTGCGGCGGCACCGCGCGCCACGCGTCCGTCGCGGGGAGCGGCACCGCCTCGCCCGCGCGGATGGCCGCCCGCTCCTCTTCGCCGAACGGCCGGCGGCCCGCCAGCAACTCGTATCCGATCAGCCCCAGCTGGTAGACGTCGGACGCGGGGGCGACGGGCGCGCTCAGGTCCAGCTGCTCCGGCGACGCGTACGCCGGCGAGTGCGGCAGCGAGCCGACCGTCGTAAGCGCGTGCTCGGGGTCGTCCTCCATGGGCTTGGCGATGCCGAAGTCCAGGATCTTGACCGCGTCGATCTCCCGGTCGCCCACCAGAAAGACGTTGGCGGGCTTTACGTCGCGGTGGACGATGCCGGCGCGGTGCCCGGCGGCCACTCCGCGCGCCGCCTCCACCAGAATGCGCAGCGCCTCGGGGCGGGGGATGGGACCCCGCGCCAGCGCCTCCTTGAGGTCGCGCCCCCGCAGCAGCTCCATGACGATGAAGTCCAGCTCCAGCTCGGGGTCCGTCCCGTAGTCGAAGATCTGGACCACGTTGGGGTGCTGGATGCGCGCCGCGCTGGCCGCCTCGCGCCGGAACCGCTCGCGAAAGGTGCCCAGCGCCGTGTCGGACGCGGCGGCCAGGTTCACCACCTTGACGCCCACCTCGCGGCCGAGCGTCCGGTCCAGCCCGCGATAGACCACGCTCATCCCCCCGCGGGCGATGGCGTCCACCACCTCGTAGCGGCCGGCCAGCGTGCGGCCGACCATCAGCCCCTCCAGCCCGCGCCTCATCCCGCCACTACCTCCGCGCGGGCCAGCGCGTGCCTGGCGCTCCGCCGCGGCGCGCGCGCGTCCGGCGTGCCGAACAGCCCGCGGTCCGGCGCGTTGTTCACGAGGGTGCTGCGTGGGTCCGCCGGCCCGGCGAACGCTTCGGACACGATGGGGAGCACCGCCTGGAGCACGGCTTCGCGCGGGATCTCGGGCATCTCGGCTTCCACGAGCAACGGGGAATCAGCAAACGTGTCCGGTCGAGCAAGCGATGTGCCCGGGACGAAAAACGCGATCCTTGACTTTGGGGCCAATCTGGTTATCCTGTTACGCAGTGGCGTATCACACATTCAGCCACTCCTCGTACGCAGTCCCTTCATAAGCAGTCGTACACCAGTCAGTTAGGCCACATCGCCACTGCGGTCCCGCACGGATCGCGTCCACGAACTGTGCGGGACCGCAGTGGCGATGTGGCCTAACTGACTGGTGTACGACTGCTTATGAAGGGACTGCGTACGAGGAGTGGCTGAATGTGTGATACGCCACTGCGTAACAGGATAACCAGATTGGCCC
>DATABT010000207.1:0-4197 GCA_036259455.1 Longimicrobium sp.
ACACCCGCGTGGTGGCGCCGGCCTCCGGCGTGATCGAGCGGCGCACGGTGAACCCCGGCGAGCACGTGAACCGCAACGCCACGCTCTTTACCCTGGTCCGCGGCGACGTGCTGGAGCTGGCGGCCGCGGTGCCGGAGCGGCAGGCGGCGGCGGTGCGGCCGGGGCAGACGGTGCGCTTTGTGGCGGACGGGTCGGAGTTCACCGGCCGCGTGGCGCGGATGAGCCCCTCGGTGGACCCCGGGTCGCGCTCCGTGACCGTGTACGTGCAGGTGCCCAACGCCGAGGGCCGCCTGCGCGCCGGCACCTTCGCCAGCGGGCGCATCGTGAGCCGCGTGGTGGACGGGGCGATGGTGCTCCCCGCCGCCGCCATCCGCCAGGGGCGCGAGGGCGGCCCGCCCGTGGTCTACCGGGTGCTGGACGAGAAGGTGGACGTGGTCCCCGTGACCGTCGGGCTGCGTGACGAGACGCAGGGCCTGGTGCAGGTGCTGGACGGCGTGAGCCCCGACGACCAGGTGATCGTGGGCAACGTGGGCATCCTGGGCCAGGGGATGGCGGTGCGCATGGCCGGCCAGGGCCGCGGCGGCCCGGGCGGCGCCGCTGGCGCGGAGAAGGGCGGCGAGGCGAAGGGCGGCTCGCGGTAGGTGGCCCCTCCCCCCGCCCCTTCCCCGCTGGTTCCTTGCGGAGCGGGGGAGAGGGTCGAGGTGATCCGGATGGTGTGGCGCGAGCGGCAGGCCGCCCCCTCCCCGGCCCTCCCCCGCAAACTGCGCGGGGGAGGGAGGTGCGACGCACCTCGGCTGCGCGGGGGTAAAGGCCCCTTCGGAAGGACGTCACCTCCCCCCGCGGGGGGGTTGCGGGAGTGGCCGGAGAGGGGGGGTGCACGGCAGGGGTTCAGTCCCGGCCGGGATGGCGGCGATGCAGTCCGCGCAGGCGGACTTCGCGAATTCCCAGCGGCGATTTCAATCGCTCCTGGCAGGGGCGCGGGTGATGCGCACCCTGCCTTTCTGATACAGAGTTTCCACCCGAAGCATCGGGAGACGCGGGATGTTCCTCTCCGACGTATCCATCAAGCGGCCGGTGTTCGCCACCATGATGATGGTGACGCTGGTGGTGCTGGGCATTGCCGGCTACCGGCGCCTGGCCATCGACGAATACCCCGACGTCAGCTATCCCGTCGTCGTGGCGCAGACCACCTACCCCGGCGCCAGCCCCGAGGTGATGGAGCGCGAGGTGTCGCGCCCCATCGAAGAGGCGCTGAACACGGTGCAGGGCATCAAGGAGATCACCAGCACCTCGTTCGAGGGCAGCTCCCTGGTGCGCGTGCAGCTGCAGCTGGGGGTGGACGTGATGGAGGCCCAGCAGGAGGTGCTCTCCAAGATCGCCCGCATGCGGCGCCAGCTGCCCGAGGACATCGACGACCCCGTCGTCATCCGCTTCGATCCCAACGAGCGGCCCATCATGTCCATCGCCGTGCAGAGCCCCGACCGGCCCATGCGCGAGCTGACGGAGCTGGCCGACGAGGTGATCAGCACCCGCCTGGAGGCCATTCCCGGCGTGGGCGGCGTGAACCTGGTGGGCGGCACCAACCGGCAGATCCAGGTGCAGCTGGACCCGGACGCCATGCGCGCCTACGCCATCAGCCCGCCGCAGGTGATGCAGGCGCTGCAGCGCGAGAACCAGGAGGTGCCCGCCGGCCGGGTGCGCCGCGGCGACCAGGAGCGCCTGGTGCGCATTACCGGGCGGGTGGAGGACCCGCGCGCCTTCCGCGACATCACCGTGGCCGTGCGCAACGGCGTGCCCGTGCGCCTGGGCGACGTGGCCACGGTGGTGGACGGCACCGCCGAGGCCCGCAGCGCCAGCTTTCTCAACGACGGCCGCGCGCTCAGCGTGGAGATCCTCAAGATCAGCGGCAGCAACACGGTGGAGGTGGCGGACCGGGTGCGGGCGGAGGTGGCCGCGCTGCAGGAGACGCTCCCCTCGGACGTGAAGATGACGGTGGTGAGCGACGACAGCCGCCGCATCCGCAGCTCGCTGGAGTCCGTGCAGCACGAGCTGATGCTGGGCGCCATCCTGTGCATCGCCATCATCTACTTCTTCCTGAACAGCTGGCGCTCCACCATCATCACCGGGCTGGCGCTGCCGATCTCCATCATTTCCGCGTACTTCGGGATGTGGATCTTCGGCTTCACCATCAACACCATGACGCTGCTGGCGCTGTCGCTGGCCATCGGCCTGCTGATCGACGACGCCATCGTGGTGCGCGAAAACATCGTGCGGCACGTGGAGATGGGGAAGGACCATCACACGGCCGCGCGCGAAGGGACCAGCGAGATCGGCCTGGCGGTGCTTTCCACCACGCTGGCGGTGATCGCGGTGTTCATCCCCGTGGCCTTCATGGGCGGGCAGATCGGGATGATCTTCTTTCAGTTCGGCGTGGTGGTGGCGTTCGCGGTGCTGGTGTCGCTGTTCGTCTCCTTTACGCTGGACCCCATGCTCAGCAGCGTGTGGCCGGACCCCGAGGTGGCGCAGCACGGCGTGGCGCGCCCGCGGGGCAACGTCATCCAGCGGGCGGCGCGGCGCTTCAACGACCGCTTCGAGCAGGTGGCCGAACGCTATCCGCGCTGGCTGGCCTGGGCGCTGGACCATCGCAAGACGGTGCTGGCGGTGGCCACGGCCACGGTGATCGCGTCGATGATGATCATCCCCCGCCTGGGCTTTACCTGGGTGCCGGACTTCGACGGCGGCGAGTTCAACGTGAACTTCCGCGTGGCGCCCGGCAGCCGGCTGGAGTACACGGTGGACCGCGGGCACCAGCTGGCCGGCATCCTTCGCGAGATGCCGGAGGTGGAGTTCACCTACATGTCCATCGGCGGCGGCTTTCGCGGATCGCCCAACAACGGCCGCGTGTTCGTGAAGCTGAAGCCCCGGCACGAGCGCGAGCGCTCGCAGCAGGAGATCAGCGACGCGCTGCGCGGGCGGCTGGCCGGGGTGCCCGGGGTGCGCGCCAACATCACCGGCACGCCCACCATCTTCGGCGGCTTTCGCCAGCCCATCCAGGTGAACGTGCAGGGGCCGGAGCAGGAGCGGCTCAAGCTGGCGGCGGAGCAGGTGATGGGGGTGCTGGCCAGCGTGCCGGGCGTGGCGGAGCCCACCAGCAGCCAGGAAGGCGAGATCCCGCAGTTCGACGTGGACGTGGACCGCGAGCAGGCGTGGGCGGCCGGCGTGGGCATCGCCACCATCGCGCAGACGCTGCAGCCGCTGTTCACCGGACAGCGCGCCACGCAGTGGGAAGACGAGCAGGGGTACTCGCACGACGTGGTGGTCATCTACCCCGACAGCGTGCGCACCAGCGCCGGCGACGTGGCGGGGATCGTGGTGCCCAGCAGCTCGGTGGATCCCGCCACGGGGCGCCCGGCGATGATCCCGCTGTCGCAGGTGGCCACGGTGCGCGCCGGCACGGGCCCGCAGCAGATCGAGCGCTCGTCGCTGGAGCGGCAGATCAGCATCAGCGCGGGGGTGCTGCCGGGGTACGCCATGGGCGACGTGGCCAACGCCGCGAAGGAGGCGCTGGACGCGGCCAACCTGCCCACCGGCTACCGCACGGTGTTCCGCGGCGACGTGCAGAACCTGGAGGAAACCAAGGGCTACGTGGCGGCCGCGCTGGGGATGGCGGTGATCTTCATCTACATCATCCTGGCGTCGCTGTTCGGCAGCTTTCTGCAGCCGCTGGCCATCATGCTGGCGCTGCCGCTCTCCTTCATTGGCGTGGGGCTCGCGCTGCTGATCACGGGGGGCAACCTGAACGTGTTCACCATGATCGGCATCATCATGCTGATGGGCCTGGTGACCAAGAACGGCATTCTGCTGGTGGACTTTACCAACCAGCAGCGCGAGGCGGGGATGAGCCGGCGCGAGGCGCTGCTTTCCGCGGCCCGCGTGCGCCTGCGGCCCATCATCATGACCACGGTGGCGATGATCTTCGGCATGCTGCCGCTGGCCATGGCACTGGGCGAAGGCAGCGAGCAGCGCGCCCCCATGGGCCGCGCGGTGATCGGCGGCCTGATCACCAGCACCCTGCTGACGCTGTTCGTGGTGCCGGTGGTGTACACGCTGCTGGACGACCTGGTGAACCGCGTCTTCCGCCGCGGCGGCGCCCGCCCCGCGGTGGTGCACCGCGCGCCGCCCGTTCGCGAGCCCTAG
>DATABT010000208.1:0-5924 GCA_036259455.1 Longimicrobium sp.
CGTTCACCAACTGCTGGATACTGGTTTCCAGCACGAGCATGGGGCACCTCCCTTTCTGGTGATGGGGTTGGGTGCCTCATGCTCTTTTTCGACCACGATGTCAAGGAAACTATATGCTTCCAGATTTCTCAGTCGGCGCCATGGGAATCCTGCACGGGCGGAGTCCGGTGCGGGCGCCTCCTTCGAAATGACGGTTCGACGTGGGGTCTGTTTACCTGCGACAAAATCGACGAAGAACCGAAAAGAAAGGTTCTTCGACGATTTTAGTTGCAGGCGAGACGATGTGTCAGTCCGAGGGAGGCGCCGCGCGATGCTGATGCGTGCTGGACGTGTCTGCGCCCGCCGCGGAATCTACCCGCCCGCTCTGGTGATCACGCGGGCGCCTCCTTCGAAATGACAGCCGTGGCGAGCGACTTTTCATCCGACAGGGTGCGCGTAGCGCCGAATGACTCAGGATGACGTCGCGCGGGAAGAGATATTTCAACACCTCTCAGGCTCAGCCTCGGGAGATCATCGGTTTTCCGCGTGGAGGCCGATTCACCGGGTGGTAGCTGGGATCCCTACGAGTTCGGCGCGGGCGGGATGCTCTGCGGGTAGCGGAAGACGTTGCCCGGGTCCCAGGCGCGCTTCACCTCGGTGAGCCTGGGGAAGTTGCCGCCGTAGTACCGCGTCTCCCAGTCCTGGATCTCGCCGTCGACGTAGTTGGCGTACGCGCCGCGGGTGAAAGGGAGCAGGGCGCGGCGAAAGTCCTCTACCCAGCGGATGTTGGCGTCCTGCTCGGCCGGGTCGTGCCAGTACGCCTGGAACTGCATGTTCCACAGCACGCCCTGGCGGTGATGGAACGCGGTGGCGTCGCTGGGCACCCGCGCCACCGCGCCGCCGTACGCGTCCAGCTGCACCAGCCCCAGGTGGTTGGGCGCCGCGTGCAGGTAGCGGATGATGCGGGCGATGGCGTTGTCGTCGAAGCGGTCGTACGCGTACGCCGAGGTGTTCTTGAACGGATTGCCGCCCGGCACCTCCGCCGCCGGCAGGTGCGCCGCCCAGTGCGCGGCCCAGCGCTCGTGCCCCGGCTTGATGCCCGCGAAATGCTCCACCGCCTCGATGTACGGCACCGTCTTTACGTCCATGCTCTGCGGCAGCGCGGCGGCAATCAGCGGCTGCAGCAGGTGGCTCAGCTCGTCCGCCGTACCCACGAACTGGCCGATGGACGAGATGGCGCCCGACGACTCCGCGGTGAGCTTCAGGATGGAGGTGAGCCGGTCGTCCACCCCCGGCGCCCACTTCTGCCACGCCTGCAGCACGGGGCGGATGGCCTTCCAGTCCCACACCACGTTGTAGATGGAGACGTTTCCGATGGGCGTCACGCGGAAGGTGAAGGCCGTCGCGATGCCGAAGTTGCCGCCGCCGCCGCCGCGGCAGGCCCAGTACAGGTCCGCGTTGGTTGCCGCGTCCGCCCGGACCAGCTCGCCCTGCGCCGTCACCATCTCCACCGACTGCAGCGCGTCGCAGGTCACGCCCCGCCAGCGCCCGAGCAGCCCGAATCCCCCGCCGAGCACCAGCCCCGAGATGCCTACGGTGGGGCACGATCCGCCCGCGATGGTCACGCGCGCCTGGTTCCACAGTGCCTGGTACAGCGGCCACAGCTGCGTCCCCGCCTCCACCCGCGCCGTCGCCGCGCCCGCGTCCACCGTCACCCCGTGCATGCGGCTTACGTCGGCCACGATGCCGTCCTGCACCAGCGACCACCCCTCGTAGCTGTGGCGGCCGCAGCGGGGGCGAATGGGCACGTCGTGGAAGGTGGCCCAGCGCACCGCGTTGCGCACGTCGCCGGCGTTGTGGCAGAAGACGATGACGCGCGGATGCACGTCGAACCGGGTGTTGTAGTTCTGGCGCGCTTCGTGGTAGCGCGGGTCGGTGGGCCAGACCACGTCGCCGGTCAGCACCGGCTCGCCAGCCAGGGCAGGGACGGGAATCTCCCGTGGATGTACGGCTTCGCTCATGGTGGGCACCTCTGGATGGAAGGACGCATTGAACGGCGATACCGAATCGTCCCACTGTACGCGCACCTTGGCGGCGAGACAACGGTTTTGCACCGTCGCATCTTGCGGGCGCGGCGCGGCGATTGCCGCGCGTAACGGCTTCGCGGTCTGTCTGGCCTAAATTTCCGGAGAGGTGAAGATGAGGGTGCTGGTGATCGGGGGGAGCGGGACCATCGGCGAGGCGGTGGTGGACGCGCTGCGGGGCGGCGGACACGAGGTGCTTTCCGCGCACCGGAGCAGCGGCGGCCTGCGCGTGGACATCACCTCGGCGGATTCCATCCGCGAGATGTTCCGGCAGGCGGGGCGCGTGGACGCGGTGGTCTCGGCCGCGGGGGGCGGCGCGTGGAAGCCGCTGGCGCAGCTCACGGACGAGGACTTCGAGATGAGCCTGCACTACAAGCTGATGGGGCAGGTGAACCTGGTGCGCTACGGGCTGGAGCACGTGGGCGACGGCGGTTCCATCACCGTGACCAGCGGCGTGCTGAGCCAGGAGCCCATGCCGGGCAGCGCCGCCATCAGCCTGGTGAACGCGGCGCTGGAGGGCTTCGCGCGCGCCGCCGCGCTGGAGGCGCCGCGCGGCGTTCGCGTGAACGTCGTGAGCCCGCCGTGGGTCACGGAGACGCTGAAGGCGATGGGAATGGACCCCGGCGGCGGCATGCCCGCGGCGCAGGTGGCGCGCGCCTACGTGGACGCCGTGACGGGCGCCCACAACGGCCAGGTGCTCGACGCCCGCAAGTACGCGTGACCGAACGACTGGCCTCACACGGGGTCAACGGAACGAACGGAGCTTGTTCTACCGTCCCTCTCCGCGCTCGGAACGGGAAGGGAACCCCGGGGATGAGCACGAGAAAGCTCCGCTGACTCCGTTGACTCCGTGGGAGGCCAGTCAGTGAAACTTGACGAAGATAGAAAGTGTGACTAAGGTAGATACATTTACGCACCGCGGGAGCCGCATCGCATGAACAGCCGCTTCGCCGTGGCCGTGCACATCCTCACGCTGCTGGAGCAGGGCGGGGGAGAGCCGATGGCCTCGGAATACGTGGCGGGGAGCGTGAACACCAACGCCTCCCTGGTCCGGCGGCTGCTGGGCAGCATGGCCCGCGCGGGACTCACCACCTCGCAGTTCGGGGCCGGGGGCGGCGCGATGCTGGCCAGGCCGGCGGACCGGATCACCCTGGGCGACGTGTACCGCGCCGTGGACGAAGGCGGCCTGTTCGGCATGCACCGCGAGGGGCCCAACCCGGCGTGCCCCGTGGGGCGCCACATTCAGGATGCGCTGGAGACGCGCATCACCGCGGCGGAGCGGGCACTGGAGGCGGAGCTGGACCGCACCACCATCGCGGACCTGGGACGCGACATCGCGTCGCGCGAGGAAAGGAGGGACGGGCTCCTGAAGGCGGGCTGACCCCGCTCCACGCGAGCGGGCACATCGTGCACGAGTGTGTATCCAGATCAGGCGCAGTTCGAGCCGGACCGGCCGAAGCGTTCTGACCAACCCCAGCGGAGAGAATGGCGATGAACCGATTGCTGACCCCCACGCCCGCGCGCGTGGACCTGGCGCTGCTCATCCTGCGCGTGGTGGTGGGACTCATCTTCTTCATGCACGGCTGGCAGAAGGTGTTCGAGTACGGCCTGGCGGGCGTGTCGCAGGGGTTCGCGGGGATGGGCGTGCCGCTGCCGAGCCTGATGGGGCCGTTCATCGCGTTCCTGGAGCTCATCGGCGGCATCGCCCTCATCGTGGGGGCGCTGACGCCCGTGTTCGCCGCGTTGCTGGCGGCCGACATGGTGGGTGCCATCCTGCTGGTGCACCTCGAGGCCGGCTTCTTCATGCCCGAGGGCTACGAGTTCGCCCTGTCGCTGCTGGGCGGATCGCTGGCGCTGGCGCTGGCCGGCGCGGGGCGGTACTCGGTGGACGGATCGCTCGCGCGGCGACGGCCCGCGCGCAGCTGACGGATCGGTTCGATCGACCTGTGGGACCCCGGGGCGCCGTCAATACGGCGCCCCGGCTGTTCCGGGGGCGGCCCGTGGACCGCGCGTCCGTGGGCATCATCAGCTTTTCAAGGGGCCGGCGCGCCGCACGAAGGCGGAGGGACTGGACTGGGTCTTCCTGAGCCCCGCCGTCGTGGAAGAGCTGGAGAACCCCAGGCGCGCCGGCCGCCGCTTCGGCGTGGCGTACCGAACCACCCTGTGAACGCAGAGTACGCCGCGTTGAATGTCGTTCCGGTGCCAGGCCGCGTCGTTTCGTATCGCCCGCGACTGCCAATCCGACGGATGGGCCTCGCGTTGCAGCCATGCACCGGATCGTGGGGCGCCGGCAGGAGCGAATGAGTGCCGTGTATCAGATTCTGTCCACGGAGGAAAACTGAGAAGCGCGGCGCGGCATCTGGACCGGAAGAGGATCAGAGTGCACATCTAGTGACCGAAAAAGAACATGATTTTGGTTGACCCTGGTTCCTGAGGCGCGCAGATTGAGTCCGATCACCGCAGGTTCCTTCCTCCCCACTCCGCAGCCGGAGCAAGCCTCATGATCCGCCGCACCCTGCATCGCGCCGCAGCGCTTCCGCTGCTCGGCGCGGCCCTGCTGTCCGCCTGTGCCGACAACGGCCCCACGTCGCCCGCCGCGGCGCCCCCGCCGGCCGTGGCGCTGACCGTCATCCCCACCACGGCGTACACCACCAGCCTGGACGCGGGAGAGACGCACACCTGCGCGCTGACCTCCGGTGGGCAGGCGTACTGCTGGGGGCGCAACTCCGTGGGCCAGCTGGGCGACAGCACCGCCAGCACCCACACGGCGCCGGTGGCCGTGCTGCAGCAGCCGGGCGTGACCTTCACCCAGCTGAGCGCCGGGCAGATCCACAACTGCGCCATCACCGGCGCCGGCGTGGCCTGGTGCTGGGGGTACAACGCCGACTACCGCCTGGGCGACAGCACCATCAACCTGGGGCTGGCGCCCGTGCAGGTGAAGGGCGCCACCGGCATCACGTGGGCCTCCATCAGCGCCGGCGCGCAGCACACCTGCGGCCTGGACACGTCGGGGAATGCGCACTGCTGGGGGTACAACTTCTACGGACAGCTGGGGAACAACGCCACGGAGTCGCGCCGGTCGCCGGTGGCGGTGCAGATGCCGTCGGGCGTGACCTTCAGTGCCATCACCGCGGGGGAAAAGCACACCTGCGCGCTGGACACCACCGGACAGGCGTGGTGCTGGGGCTACGGCGCGGAGGGCGCCATGGGCGGCGGCTTCAGCTTCGGCGACTCCATCCCCGTGCAGGTGACGCACCCCTCGGGCGTGACGTTCGCCTCCATCCACACGGAGTACCGGCACACCTGCGCGGTGACCAGCGCCGGGCAGGCGTACTGCTGGGGCAAGAACGGCAGCGGGCAGCTGGGCAACAACAACACCACCACGCAGTACACGCCCGTGGCCGTGCAGCAGCCGGCGGGCGTGACCTTCGCGTCGCTGCGGACCAACGCCGACAACACCTGCGCGGTGACCAGCGGCGGGCAGGCGTACTGCTGGGGGCTGAACAACAACCGCGGCCAGGTCGGCGACGGCACCATATGGACCACGCGCAGGACGCCGGTGGCGGTGTCGCAGCCGGCGGGGGTGAGCCTGGGCGCCGTAACCGTGGGCTCGTCCTTTGCCTGCGGCGTGGACGGCGTGGGGCAGGGCTGGTGCTGGGGCCGTAACGACTACTCGCAGCACGGCAACAACAGCACCACCGACAGCAGCACCCCCACCGCCGTTTCGCACTGACGGCTGACCGGCAATCGCACGAAGGAGCCGGGGGGGGCTGCTGTCGGTGGTGCTGTTGTTGCCGTGCTGCGAGTAGTCGTTACGGCCCCAGCACCAGCCCTGCCCCACGCCGTCCACGCCGCAGGCAA
>DATABT010000209.1:0-3422 GCA_036259455.1 Longimicrobium sp.
CTGTGTGCGGGAGTGGGGGCGGGGGGCACGCGCACCGGGGACTCTTCGATTACCTCAACCTCCCCCCGGGTTTTTTGGGAAGGCGCGAGGTGACGAGCGGGAGGGGCGTCGCCCGGCGACTCGCCCCAGCCAGCATAAAGACGAATTGGACGACGGACGGATGTTCATCCTCTGCACCAACGACGACGGGTACCTGGCGCCGGGCATTGGCGTGCTGGCGGATGCGGCGCGCACGCTGGGCGAAGTGCACGTGGTGGCGCCCGATCGCGAGCAGAGCGCCACCAGCCACTCCCTCACCATGCACTTTCCCCTGCGCGCGCGCCGCGTGCGCGACGGGGTGCACCACGTGGACGGCACGCCCACCGACTGCGTGGCCCTCGCGGTCGGCGCGCTGCTGGAGCGGCGGCCGGACCTGGTGCTCAGCGGCGTGAACCACGGGCCCAACATGGGCGAGGACGTGCTTTACTCCGGCACCGTCGCCGGCGCGATGGAGGCCACCATCCTGGGCATTCCCGCCGTCGCCGTCTCGTACACGGGGCGCGACACGGAGCAGATGCAGAGCTACGGGCCGCTGCTGGAGAGGCTGCTCCCCCAGCTGGTGCGGCCGGGCGAGTTTCCCCGCGAGACGCTGCTGAACATCAACCTGCCCCCCATTGACGCGTCGCAGGTCAGGGGCGTGCAGGTGACGCGGCTGGCGCGGCGCGTCTACCTGGACTCGCTCACGAAGGCGGTGGACCCCAATGGGCGGCCGTACTTCTGGATCGGCGGGGGCGAGGTGGAGTGGAACGCGCCGGAGGGGACGGACTTTCACGCCATCAACACCGGGTACGTTTCCGTCACGCCGCTGCACCTGGACCTGACCAACCACGCCCTGCTGGCCGACGTGGCCGCGTGGAATCTGGCGATATGATGGACCGGTACGAGGGCCAGCGCCGCGCGCTCATCGGCCTGATGCAGGAGCGGGGGATCCGCGACCTGAACGTGCTGCGCGCCTTCGACCTCATCCACCGCCACGAGTTCATCCCCGACTCCATGCGCCACCAGGCGTACCAGGACGCGCCCGTCCCCATCGGCTTCGGGCAGACGGCGTCGCAGCCGTCGCTGCAGGCGCTGTACATGGAGGTGCTGAACCTGCGGCCCACGGACAGGGTGCTGGAGATCGGCACGGGGTGCGGATTCCAGACGGCGGTGCTGGCGCAGCTGGTGGACCGGGTCTACTCCGTGGAGCGCATCCGGGAGCTGGCGGTGCGCGCGCGGGAAAAGCTGGACCAGATGCGCATCAGCAACGTCGCCATCCTGGTGGGCGACGGGACCATCGGGTGGAGCCGGTACGCGCCGTACGACGCCATCCTGGTCGCCGCCGGCGGGCCGGAGATCCCGCGGCCGCTCGTCGAACAGCTGGCGGAGGGGGGGCGGATGCTGATCCCCGTCGGCAGCCGGACCATGCAGCGGCTGATGCTGGTGGAGCGACACGGCGATCGCATCGACCAGCGCGAGGTCACGGAGTGCACCTTCGTTCCGCTGCTGGGCCGCTTCGGCTGGGCGGGCGAGGGGAGTTGACGGAAGAGCATCACCCGTGCACAACGCGAAGTGGGAGCGCCGCGTCGTCACTCCGAAGGCGGCGCCCGCGATCCCTGACAATGCACGATCACCATGGCGCCGACTGAGAATCTACTTGCCCCCGCTGGTGATCAGTCGCGCGGTCCCCCGCCCACGTCCCCCCGCGTTGCTCGCCGACGTCCCCAGTCCGTCCCGGGGTGTAGTCGGTCTTCCAGTGCACACCCGCCGCGTTGCGGAACAGGGCGATGTTGCCCGCCAGCTTGTTCAGCTCGCCGCCCACCGTCATCTGCGACGCGTCCGCCACGGCGCTCTCCTAAGTCATCCTGAGGTCGCCGCCGCGCGGGCCCGCCTTCGGTCGCGCAAGGCGTTGCGCACGTTCAAGGTATGGGCGGGCGCTCCCCGAATGGAAAGAAGCTCCGGGTAAGCGCGGAGCGAGAAAGCGGGTCTCCAGCACGGGTGAGCAGATTTCTCGGTCGGCGCCACAGGTTCCTGCACTGGCAGCGATCCCCCGGCGCCTCCTTCGAATGACAGCCGCGGCGTGGCGACGGGCGCACCGCGGAAAGGCGCGGCAATCCGCTTCGAAAGATCGCCCAGGATCGTCCGTCGGAGCCGACGTCCGGCGCCCGTTCGCGGCCCTCGCGCGCCGGCCGCAGCGTCGATTTTCGTTGACAGTACGCGCGCTCCGCCGTACGTTCCCCGTGCACACGCCACCAACATCCCAGCCTCGCCGCGCGCGGAGCCCGACCTTCGCGCGCCGCCCGGTCCCGCACCTCCGAACACACATGAGCAACGGCGATTCCCTGGACGGCTTCGTCTTTCCGCCGTTCATCCCCCCCGCGGCCGCGCGTACGCCCGCGCCGCCCGCTCCCGTGGCCGAGCAGCCGGCGCCGGAACCCCGGACCAGCGCCCCCGGCCGCACGACCATGCCCTGGGACGTGGAGACGCCCATCGTCCGCGACGGAGCCGACATGGCCCCCGAGCCGGCGACGGACGAGGCGGAGGACGAGGACCTCCCCTGGCTGGAGCGCCCCGTGCCTCGCGAGCCCCGGGCGGAGGCGGCGCCATCGTCCGCCCCGGAAGCCGCGCCCGCGCGCGATGAGGCCTTTCCCGACTGGATGGCGTGGGACGACCGCGACGGCGACGAGGCGCGCGGCGACGCGGCGGGCGTGGCGCCCGTGGAGGGGCTGGAGGACTTCGTGCCGGCGGATGACCTGACCGCGTTCATCGCGCCGCCGCCCGCCGTGGAGTGGGCCGAGGCCGCGCCCGCCGGGGAATCGGACCCGGCGGATTCGTCCTTGTGGTCGCTGGACGCTCCCGAGGCCGTGGAGCCGCCGGCCCTCGCCGAACCGGCCGCGGAGGTGACATTCGCGACGCCCGCCGCCGCCGCGGACGCCGAGCCCGCCTTCGAGGTCACGCTGGATGACGGCGCGCTGACCTTCGCCCCCGCGGCGCCGGAAGCGGCCGACGAGCCCGCGTCCGCCGCGGCGCCGGAGCCGGTGCCCGCCGGGGAAGCACCGTTCGTCGCCGACGCGGACGGGCCCTTCGTCGCGGACGAAGAAGCCGTGATCGCCGCCGAACCGGACCCGTTCACCGCCGCGTCCGTGCACGAGGCGGAGTCCGTCGCGCCGGCGGAGTCCGCGGCCGCGAGCGCCGCGGCCAGCGGCGTCTTCGCCGACGTGGCCGCGCGGCTGGAAGACATTGCCCGCACCCTGCGCGACCGTCCGGACGACCTGCTCGCCGGCACGTCGCAGGACCCGCTGGCGCTGCTGGTGGCCGGCTACGTGATGGGCTACGGCGCGCGCCGCTGACCCCATCCGCCAGACCGGATCGCGACCCTCTCCCGCCGGGCGGGAGAGGGTCGC